>JAUPKO010000006.1 GCA_030837395.1 Actinomycetota bacterium
CTTCGCCAACGGCGAAGGTGGCCTCCTGCTGCTCGGGGTGAGCGAGGACACCGGATTTGTGCCCGTTGAGGTGGACGCGGGCGTCCTGGCTGACCAGGTGGCGTCGATCTGCCTGGACAAGGTTCAGCCGCCCGTTCGGCCGGAGATCGACATCGTCAACCTGGAAGGCCACGCCGTCGTGGCGGTGCAGGTGGCGCCTGCCATAGCCGACGACAAGCCGGTGTACGTCAAGAGTTTGGGGGTGGCGGGTGGTTCGTTCATCCGCACACACGACGGCAACCGCCTGCTCAACGCATTTGAGGTGCATGCCCTGCTGTCAGCGCACGGCCAGCCGCAGGACGACCTCGACCCCGTTCCAGACCTGCCTGGCACAGCGCCTGCCGAAGATGCCACCCAGGCCCTCGTGCGCAGGATCCGGGTTCACCGACCGGCACTGCAGGATTTCGCCGATGGCCAGGTTCTGCAGATGCTGGGCGTACGCCAGGCGAGCGGCGATGACGGGGGGTCCTTCCTCACCCTGGGTGGCGCCCTGGCCCTCGGGCGCTATCCCCAGGAAGCACTGCCGCAGTTGAACATCACCTTTGTCGTGTATCCGACCGCGGATGGCATGCCGCTTGCAGACGGAATTCGATTCCTGGACAACGAGTCGATTGATGGACCCATCCCGGTGCTGCTCTCGGAGGCCCTCCGGGTGATCCGGCGCAATATCAAGGTCCGCGCGCGCATCACCGGACTGCTGCGTGAGGATGTGCCCGAGTACCCGGAGGAGGCGCTGCGCGAAGTCATCGTCAACGCCCTGCTTCATCGCGAGTACGCCCCGATGGCGCGTGGCACGCAAGTGCGGATTGAGATGTACCCGGACAGGCTGGAGATCACCAGTCCGGGTGGCCTGTTCGGTGGTGTGGCCGAGTCGGAACTCATGTCCGAGCCGGTGTCGTCGTCACGCAATGCGCACCTTGCCAAGTTGCTCGAGGACGTCGAAGTGCCCGGCACCGGTCGCACGGTCTGCGAGAACCGAGGCTCCGGGCTGCTCGCAACCGCGGCCAGCCTGCGCCGGGCCGGAATGCAGCCGCCCGAGATTCGTAGCGACCTGACTTCATTCAAGGTGATCCTGCGCAACCACACCCTCATGGACGAAGAGACGCTGGGCTGGCTGAGCCGCCACGTGGAGGGTGAGCTGACTGACCAGCAGAAGTTGGGACTCGCCCTTGCCCGCCACAAGTCCGAGATCACCAACAGCGAGTACCGGGCACTAACCGGGGCCGATGCTGCCACGGCATCGCGAGACTTGGCCAGGATCGCCGAAACCGGGTGGCTGGAACGACAAGGTGGGCGCAGATTTGCTCGCTGGGTGTTCGTGGAGGGAGCCACCTCGCAGGCTCACGTTGCCATTGGGGACCCCGACGCAACTCCCGGTGCCTTGAGCCGGGAAGCGGCCCTCCTGGCCCTCATGGCTGAAGGACCAGCAAGTGCTGGCCACATGGCTGACCAGATAGACGTCAGCAGACCGGTCGTGTTGAAGGAACTCAGGAACCTTGAGGCACGGGGCCTCGTTCAGCCAACGAGCGACAAGATCAACAGCCCAAGGAACCAGTGGCGCCTGGTTGACCCAAGATAGCCACAAAGGGCCTGCCTTGGAACCAGCGAGTGGATCAGCATCTATGCGCTCACTGGGCGCGTCGATGCCGTGGCGGCAATGCCATCGAGCAGGCGACGTTTGCGCAGTCACCTGCCCACCCATCTGCAGAGGTCAAACCCATATTCAACCAGAGCCGCGTGTCGGAATCGAACCGACGACCGTCCGCTTACAAGACGGAAGCACGATCGCGGGTTTCGTGCTGAAAATGACTGTCCGTCTCGGCGTTTGCTACAGATTTGCTACACGGATTGCACAAGAGGTGTCACAGGGAGGGTGGCGGCGGCACCGCCATGGCTACCTGGCTACGGCCCCGGAGCGCCCCATGGGCGATGTGCATTGGGCTGGCCAACGGGAGGTGCTGGCGCACGAGCAGGGCACGGATCCGCTGTGGGTGCCCCCGGACGAGATCCCGTCACATGCCGATGTGGCCGCGCTCGTCGCGTCTCACTGCTTGTGGGACCTCGGCGCCTCACCCGCTGACGTATCCACCGCAGAAGGGCACTCCAAAGCCGACATCACCCTGCGCATGTACGGCACGCGCAAAGCAGGAGCCCTCGACAGACTCGGCCCGTTTGGTTGACGTGGGGTCCGCACACGGAAGGTTCCAGTCGAGTCGGTCGTCGGGGACGAGGCCGGACTGCAAATCCGTCGGTTTGCCTTCGCGGGTTCGAATCCTTCACCCGCCACGAAGCACGAAGGCGTCAGGGGCACATACCCCGGACCTGGTCCTTCTGCCTGCCGGATGCCGAACCCATGGCTGGATGCCGCGCAGATGTCGCCCGGTGCGGGGCCTGGCGTGACAAGGGCTGGCTTTCGGTGGTCGTGGGCCGCGGCGGAGACGATCAGGAGCGGTAGGCATCACGTCGATGGTCGATGTCGAGGATGATCACCATGCACTTGTCGTCGTCAATGCGGTAGCGCACCCGGTATTCGCCGCGCCGGGCGCGCCACAGCCCCTCGAAAGGTGCGCGGAGCGGCACACCCACGACTCGCGGGTTGCTCGACAACGGGCCCGAGATGAACTCCCAGGCGGCGAAGGCGGCGGCCTCCGGCAACACGTCAGTCAGGGCACGCCTCGCGCCGGGGGACAGGGCGACGTGGTAGTCGGTGTCAGGCTCCACTGGCCTGCCGACGCTGCTCCATCAGGGAGGCCATCTCTTCTTCAGTGGTCAGGTCGCCGGTGGCGGCGGCGTGTTCGGCCTCGGCCAGTCGCTCCTGTGCAGCCTGGTCAGTGAGCAATTCGAGTGTGGCCTCCAGGGAGTCGAGGTCGCCTTTGGAGAGCAGGACGACGAAGTCTCGGCCGTTGCGGGTCACGTAGACCCGTTCGTGGGTCTGATCCACCTCGTCGGCGATCTCAGAGAGTCTGGCCTTGACTTCTGACAGAGGGAGGGTCTGCATAGATCAGAATTGTAGTCTATTGGGCATCGGCTGGGAAGGGGGCGACTCCTGTCACCGATTCATGTGACCGCTGGCATTCGAATTCCGGGCGAACTCGCCATGGATCCGCGGCAGTGACGATGCTGCGCCTGAGTCCGCTGGCCCGGCCTGACCACGGGCGAAGGACTCTCTGCCCTGGCCCTCGACGACGCACTCCGGATCCATATCCACCTCTGAGGTGCCAACTCGATCCGGCCGCGCGAGCCACATTCAACCAGAGCCGCGTGTCGGAATCGAACCGACGACCGTCCGCTTACAAGACGGGAGCACGATCGCGGTTTTCGTGCGGAAAATGACCTTCCGTCTGGCCGTTTGCTACAGGATTACTACACGGATTTCGCCGGAAGTGGTTCAGTAAGGGCGGCTGCGGGACAGTCGATAGCAGGTGCGACTGGTGCTATCGTTTGGCCATGAAGCAACTCCTCCTTCGGGTTCCCGACGAGCTGCACCGCAGGCTTGCGCGGCGGGCTCAGCGCGAGCATCGTTCGGTGAATGCGCTGGCAACCGAGGTTCTCTCGCTGGCGACCTCCATCGATCCCAGTGTCCGGCGCGACCGCTTGCGCATGCAGGTGGCGCTAGCTGGCCTGGGGGCGAGCCACGAGGCGTACCTTCCGGGCGCGAGCACCGCCGACGATCGTGCCGCTGCCGTGGCGGCGATGAGGGGTGTGGGTCCGGTCATCGACGAGATCATCGCCGAGGGTCGGCGGCATGGATGATCGCCTACCTGGACACCTCCGTGCTCGTCCGGGCCTTCCTGCCCGATGAGGACGGTCACCTTGAGGCGCGGAAGCTGCTGGCGAATGAGGACGTGGCCGTGGTCACCGGCACGTGGACTCGAATCGAGTTGGCATCGGCATTGACCCGGGCTGCGCGGGCTGGGCGTCGTGAGGCGGCGGCCCTGCTGGACGCAGCGCTGTCCGCGATGGCTGAGGTGGGCCCGGTGGCGGTGGTGGCCGCACCTCAGGACGACATCGAACGGGTGGCCTTCGGTCTGGCCAAGGAGGACGGGCTGCGTGCGATGGACGCCTGGCATGTGGCGTGCGCGCTGATCGTGCTGCCGCAACTGGCGGAGGCGGGAGAAACCCAGGCCTTCGCCACGCGCGACTCTGAGCAGGCGGCGGCTGCGCAGGTCAGGGGTCTGCAGGTGCTCTAGTGCGCGAGGGGCATCCGTATCCTCACGCCCACGCCGCCACCCATCTGCCCCGGTCAGCGCCACCTTCATCCAGAGCCGCGTGTCGGAATCGAACCGACGACCGTCCGCTTACAAGGCGGGAGCACGATCGCCGCTTCTGTGCTGGAAATGACTGTCCGTCTCGGCGATTGCTAGAGATTCACTACACCAACTTCGGGAAGTAGTTCAGGGAGGGTGGCGGCGGCACCGTCCCTGCATGGCTGGGATGAGATCGCGAGCACAGCTGGCACACGAGTGGGGAGTGTCGCTCGCTACGGTGAAGTGGCTGACCGCGCGTGCCAGTTTCCCGACTCCGGGGCGGCTTGGCGGGTCCGCCCGCTGGGTGGCCGCCTATTCGGGGGTGCGTTTGGGGGAGTTGCGGGCGCTACGCGGCAGCGATGTTGATACCCGGCGAAGGTTGATTCGGGTGACCCGGCAGGTGACCGAGGTCGACGGGGTGCCGACTCCTGGGGCGCAGAAGGGCCGGAAGGTGCGCGCACCGTCAATTCGCTTGATCGTCTATCCCGGCATTGCGCCGGTATGAAGACGCGTGCTGACGTACACGGGGATCGAGTCGAATCGAGGTGGGCGTCGGTGTGGCCTTGCCGACGCCGTGGTGGCGATAGAGGGGGTCCAGGGCGCTTAGTCGGGTCGGTAGATATCCGAGCGGTGGTCGATGCGGAGGATCTCGACGCGATTGGCGTCGTCGTCAATCGTGCACAGGATCCGATACGACCCGCGCCGGGCGCCGACGAGGCCCTCGAGTTCCCGCTTGAGAGGCTTGCCCACGCGATGCGGAGATGTGGCCAAGTCGCCGAAGGCGAACTCGACGATCGCGGGGACGATGCGCGGAGGGATGCGCTGGAGGTCCCGAACTGCGGTGGCGGTCAGGACGACCTCGTGGGTCATTGGTGGCGGGTCGGGACGTTGAACTCGGCTCGAATCTCCTCCTGCGTTTGGACGCGGCCGGCGGCCACGTCCGCCTTGGCCTCGGCGATGGACTCGCGAATCCCGGGCTGCGATAGCCAGAACAGTGTCTCCTGGAGGGATTCCCACTCCTCCATGCCGATCAGCACCGCGGCCGGAGTGCCGTTCTTGGTGATCGTGACCTGCTCGTGCGTGACCGATGCGGCGTCGACCAGGTCGTTGAGCCGGTCCTTCACTTTGGAGATCGGAAGGGTCTGCATGGTGTCAGCATAGGCGTGAATAAGGGCCTCATCAAGGCCTTAAACCGGGGTGGGTCCGTCGGCCTCGATGATCGCTCTCCCCTCGGGTGCGGTGCGCGCTGTGAGGAGGGCGACCGCCGGGCTGTTCCAGATTGGTTCCAGGCGCCAGAGTGCGCCCGTTCGGCACCGATGTGAACCGTTGACGAGCGGCAACTTCGTGTACTGTCCTGGGCCGTACCCAATCCCTTTCGACCGATGGCGGCGTCGCCTGAACAAGGTCGCATCTGCCCCGGTCAGGACCACATCCGGTCAGAGCCGCGTGTCGGAATCGAACCGACGACCGTCCGCTTACAAG
>JAUPKO010000121.1 GCA_030837395.1 Actinomycetota bacterium
GCCCGGGCGCGCCACGCACGGCACCTGCCCAGAGTTCAGAGCCCGGGCATGGCAGCATGCCGTCATGAGGGCGACGGTGCGAGTGGGATGGCGAGTCGGTGCGGCGGGTGCTGTGACGCTGCTGCTGGCCAGTTGCGGCGCCGATGCCGTCCCCCAGGGTGGTGAGACAGCCTTGGGTGTCGACTCGCCCGTGGCGGTCCAGCCGACCTCGCCGCCGCGCGAATTCACCATGGTCGCCACCGGTGATCCGCTGATCCACGAAGACTTCTGGTATCAGGCGATGGCTGACGCTGCGGTCACCGGCAACGGCGACATGGACTACTACCCGTTGATGGCCAACGTCGCGGCGATCACCAGCGATGCCGACTATGCCGTCTGCCATATGGAGACCGTCGTCGCCCCCCGGGGCGGCCCGTACTCCGGCTATCCGGTGTTCTCGGTACCCCCGCAGATCATCGATGCGAAGGCTCAGATGGGCTACGACCTGTGCACGACGGCCTCGAACCACACCTTTGATGATGGCGCCGAAGGCATCGATCGCACGCTCGGCGAGCTCGACGCCGCGGGCATCGCCCACGCCGGTTCCGCCCGCACCCCACAGGAGGCCGCGACGCCCACAATCGTGGAGGTCCAGACCGAGCAGGGCGCGGTCAAGGTCGGGCACCTCAACTACACCTTCGGGTTCAACGGGATACCCGCCCCGAACGGTGAGATCTGGCGCGGGAACAAGATCGACGTGCCAGCCATCAAAGCAGAAGCCGCCCGGGCCAAGGCGGCGGGCGCCGAGGTGGTCATCCTCACGATGCACTGGGGCACCGAATACCAGACCGAGCCCGATGCCGACCAGATTGCCCAGGCGCAGGAACTCATGGCCTCGCCCGACATCGACCACATCATTGGCGGACACGTGCACGTGGTGCAGCCGATCACCAAGATCAATGACAAGTGGGTCACCTACGGGCACGGCAATCTGTTCGCGTGCCATCGAGACTGGGGCCAGCCCAACGAGGAGGGGCTGCTCACACGGTTCACCTTCACCGAGCAGCCCGGCGGCGGCTTCACCTCGACGAAGGCCGAGTACCTGCCGCTGCTATCGACCTGCACCTTCGACGGGCCTACCCGGGTCATGAACATCCCTAAGGCGTTCGAGACCGGCGACTTCGGTGCCTACGGTCAGGATCGCCTGCAACTCGCGTGGGACCGCACCACCGCCACGGTCAACTCGATGGGTGCCGAAGCACAGGGACTGCAACTCCTCGAGCAATAGCCGGTGCATGATCATCGGGTCGAAGCCGGTGCTGATGAGCGCTCAGTGTCCGATGATCATGACCTGAACGAACTGCGGCCGGGTAACCTGCGGGAATGAGCCCTGACCCCGCGCCGGACCCCTGGGCCGACCCAGCCCGTTTCGGTCAGGCGTTCCAGGCCTTCCTCGAGGCCTTCGTCTACACCGCCGAACGGCCGTCATCCGACCTCAGCGGGCTGGTCGAGGGCCACCTCGGGGTCGACCCGTTGGCGGCGCCGGTGATTTCGCGGGTGTATCCGGCCTACCAACTCGCGAGTCTGCACCTGGGGGTGGGCAGTTACATCGATGGTCAGGATTTGAGCCGGGTGCTGGGTATCAGCGGTCCCGGCCGGGAGTACCGCAGTCTCACCGAGTTGCTCACCGAAGGCGGGGTCAGTGGCTTCCGGTCGGCGGCCGTGGAGTATCGCGCGGTGACGGTCGGGGTCGAGGAGGAGATGACGTGCGTGTCGTGCGCGCTGTGGCTGGTCAAACACCGGTCGGCGGCCGGTGGGCCGGTTGAGCAATGCGGCGACGCCGACGGCGCCCGGGAGAACGGTCGGCAGGTGCCGGTGGCCGTGCTGCTGCGCGCGGACGACCCCAACGATCCCGACGGTGGCATCAAACTCGACGTGATGGCTGCGGATGCTGTGGTGGCGGCCGAGGTGATCGCCGCCATCGAGGCGGCCACGGTTCAGCATGATGTCCTGCGGGGCAAGGTGATGTCCATTCAACCGCACGGCCTGGGGGAGGGGTTGGGGCCCATGCGGTTCCATCGCCGACCCCACGTGACGATCGACGATCTGGTGCTGCCTGATGGGCTGCTCGACCTGGTCGAACGGCAAGTGGTGGGTATCGCGAAACATCGCGACCTGCTGCGATCCCGGGGCCAGCACCTGCGCCGTGGGGTCCTGCTGCATGGCCCGCCAGGGACCGGCAAGACCCTCACGATCCGCTACTTGCTGGGCCATGCCGAGGACTTCACGATACTGCTGATCACCGGTCCAGCGATCCGGCACCTCGCAGCGGCCTGCGATCTGGCCCGTCGGCTGCAGCCCGCCATGGTGGTGATCGAGGACGTTGACCTGGTCGCCGAGGACCGCATGATGGTCGAGGGGCCGCAGCCGTTGCTGTTCCAGATGTTGGACGAACTCGACGGCTTGGAGGATGACGCCGATGTCGCGTTCGTGCTGACCACCAATCGGGTGGGGGTCCTGGAGCGGGCACTGGTGGAGCGGCCGGGGCGGATCGACGTGGTGGTCGAGGTGCCCCTGCCGGATGCGGCCGGCCGACGCCGGCTGTTCCGGCTCTATGGGGCGGCGCTGGAGGTGTCGGAGGCTGACCTCGATGACGCGGCCGACGCATGCCCGGGCGTCACGGCGAGTTTCGTCAAGGAGTGCGTGCGTCGGGCGGTGCTGATCAGTGCCGAGCGTGGCTCGTCGCACACGGAGCGCCAGGACTTGCAGCAAGGGATGGACGAGTTGCTCGCCTCCCGTGAGGAGGTGTCCGGTCGGCTCCTGGGCGCCCAGTCGCAGCACTCATCCGCCGACCTCGGCGGCTACTGCTGAACTCAGCGCGATGACCACCGAGCAGGCCGGTCGGCCGTCGCCGCCCACCACCTCCACGCTCACGCGTAATCGTCGGTGATCCCTGGAATCCGCAACCCCTCGCCGCGCAACTCCAGCGCCGCCAGCGACCGGATCACCACCGGATCGCCGCGCCGCCACGCACCGGCAGGATCGGCATCGATCGCCACGAGTTGGCTCAGTGGTTGGCGGGCCAGGGCACGCAGGGCGAACAAGTCGACGTCGTCGGCCGCCACCAGGTAGCGCTGGGCCGCGGTGGCGCGGCTGATGAAGCGGATCCGCAGTGGCAGCCACACGACTGCCAGCAGGGCGATGGCCAGGAACGCCAGCGCCAGCGGCAGGAACAACGCCAACTTGTCGACCACCTCCTGCTGGCCGCGGCCGGCATCGGCCAGCGACTGGCCGGCCTCGCTCATCCGGTCGAAGGGATCGCGCACTCGATCGCCGATGAAGGGCAGGCCGTCCACGGCGTCGCCCGCCTCGGTCATGTTCTGCGACAACGAATCGCCGGCACCGGCAAGCTGTTCGCCCGGCGCCCCGAGCGGCACGATGAGGTTGTGCAGCCTGACTGCGACCCACACCCACAGGGCGCACCAGAACACGAACCAAACATCGGACAGGATCTGACGGGTTTTGCGGGTGGGGGTGTCTGCGTAGAACTTCATGGCCATGAGAGCAATAGTGCTGGTCCTGCGGACTGAGCGCTCGGGCGAGGGGATCCGGCGGTGGTCCCCGCCGTGGCGGATGCGGATGCGAACGGCCCACCTGGGTTCGACGGGCCGCCCGTGCGGTCCTCGCCGACCCAAGTGACTGGGGTTGGTTGCGCCCTGATTGCTAGGGTGGGGTGAGCCTGCGCGAAAGGCCTTCTTCGATGACATCTGGGCAGTCCCCCGAGAGCGAGTCCGAACCGCCGGCCACTGGCGCGGCGCTCGTGGCGCGCAGTCGCGCGGCCGAATCGGCCCATCGCTCGGACTTCCAGCGGGTGCTGATGAACCTGGCGGTGAGGTTCGTCAACACGCCGCTGGACACCTTGGACGAGGCGATCGACAACGCCCTCGCCCGGGTAGGTGCATTCTCGGGTTCGGATCGCGCCTACCTGTTCGCTTACGACTTCGACGCCGGCACCACCAGCAACACCCATGAGTGGTGCGCGGCGGGTATCGAGCCCATGATCGACGAGTTGCAGGACGTGCCACTGGAGGGGATCGAGGACTGGTCGGAGGCGCACCGGGCCGACCGGATGCTACACGTGCCGTCGGTGCCGGACTTGCCCGACGACAGCGCGCTGCGGGGGATCCTGGAACCGCAGGGCATCATCACCTTGATCACGGTGCCGTTGTGGCATGACGGTGACTGCCTCGGCTTCGTGGGTTTCGACGCGGTGGGCCACCGCAAGGATTGGTCCGAGGACGAGTTGGCCCTGCTGGAGGTGCTGGCCGAGCTGTTCACCAATGCCTGGATGCGCCGAGACCGCGAGCACGCGTTGATTCGTGCCCGGCACGACGCTGAGCAGGCCAACATCGCCAAGAGTCGATTCCTGGCGACCATGAGCCATGAGCTGCGCACTCCCATGAACGGCGTACTGGGGATGACCGAACTGCTGCTCACCACGGCGTTGGACTCACGCCAGCGCACCTTCGCCGAGGCCGTGCACCGGTCGGGCGGGCAGCTACTTGAGCTGCTCAACGACGTGTTGGACGTGGCCAAGGTGGAGTCGGGCCGCATGGAACTCGAACATGCGCCGTTCGACCCGCGGTTGCTCACGACGGATATCGCCGAACTTGCGGGCCCAGGCGCCCGCACGAAGGGGCTGCGACTCGAGATGGTCAGTGACCCTGCACTACCGTCCCGGGTCGCCGGCGATCAGGGACGCTTACGACAGGTGCTGACGAACTTGGTGGGCAACGCTGTCAAGTTCACCGAACACGGGGCTGTGCGGCTGCACGTGCAGGTGCTGGAGCGACCGGACCAGGATCGGGTCGTGCTGCGCTGGGAAGTGAGCGATACCGGCCCCGGCATCGACTCGTCGATCCTGCCGCGGCTGTTCGAGCCCTTCACCCAGGCCGATACGTCGATCGCCCGCAAGTACGGCGGCACGGGCCTTGGGCTCACCATCGTGCGCGAGCTCGTTGAACTGATGGGCGGCGACCTCTCAGTGGCGAGCGAGCCCGGCAAGGGTGCGACCTTCGCAGTGACGCTGGACCTGCCTACGGTGGCCGGGCAGGCGCAGACACAGCCAGGTGGCGCGTCGGTGGTGACGACGGCCGGGGCGCCCGGGGCACAGGCCGATTCGGCACCCTCCGGTGACGGCGCGGGAGTTGGCGCCACGACCGAGTCGGGCGACGACACACAACGATTGCTGGGCTGTCGCGTGCTGGTCGCGGAGGACAACACCGTCAACAGGATGTTGGCCCAGGCACACCTGAAAGCCCTCGGCTGCCAGGTGCTGCTGGCCAACGACGGGCGTGAGGCCTTGGACGTGTGGGGCGCAGAGCCGGTTGACGTGGTGTTGATGGATTGCCGGATGCCGGTGATGGATGGCTTCGAAGCGACCCGGGTCGTGCGGTCCTCCGAGGCTGCGGCCGGGGCGGCCGGTGCGGGCGGGTCGGACGTCAATCATGTTCCGATCATCGCGCTCACTGCCAACGTCATGGAGGACGACCGCGATGCGTGCCTTGCCGCGGGCATGGACGGTTTCCTCACCAAGCCGTACACACGGGAGCAACTGCGGGCGACCCTGCTGGAGTGGTGGCCCGACCGGGCCTGAGCCCTGCCCCGACGGTCACGGCGAGGTCGCCGGGCCGCTCACCGACCCGGGTCAGGTGGCACACTCGTGCACATGCGCATCGGGTTGTTCCACGGCTACGAATTGACCGGTTCCGGCAGCAACGAATACACCCGCTACCTAGCCCGGGCACTGGCCGAGCAGGGGCACGAGGTGCATGTGCTGTGCCGCGAACCGAAGCCCGAGGCGGCGGGGGTGGACGCGGCGATCGCCTGGGATGCCAGCGGTGCGCCGACCCCCCTTTTCGGTACCCCCGGCGGTGTCGGCACGGTCACTTTGCACCGGTTGCCGCACGCTGACATCCGCCCGGTCTACGTCACCGACAAGCAACGCGAAGGCAACGTCAAGGCCTACCCGGACCTCACCGACGAGGAGTTGCACGAGGTGCGCGAGGTCGCTCACGGCGCCGTTCGGGGTGTGCTCAGGGCCTATCCGGTCGATGTCCTGCACGCCAACCACCTGGTGCTGCAACCCACCATCGCCGCCGATGTATGTGAGTCCTTGGGCATCCCCTACGTGATCTACCCACACGGCAGCGACATCGAATACACGATCCGCAATGACGAGCGCTACCTCGTCCTTGCTGGGGAGGCATTGGCCACGTCGGCCGGGTTGATCACCGGCAGCAGCGAGATGGTGCAGCGGGTGTCCGCCCTGTACCCACAGCAGCGCGAGTGGATCGAGGCCAACCACGAGGTTGTGGGAGTCGGGGTCGACGTGGACCTGTTCACCCGGGTGCCGGTGGCGGAGCGGTCCGCGTCGATCGCCGCGCTGGTGGCGACCGGCCCGGGAGGTGGCAAGACTGCTGATCAGGTGGCGCAGTTCCACCGGCAGTTGGACGCGGGCGATCTGTCGACGATCCGTGAGACTGCCGCCGCCTATGCCCGGGAACTGCCCGATGACGGTGCCGCAGCGGCGCTGACGGGTATTCCCTGGCAGGAGGGCAAGGTGCTGCTGTTCGTCGGGGCGTTGACTGGCGGCAAGGGGCTGCAGAGTGTCATCGCGGCTCTGCCGGCGGTGCTGACCCAGGTGCCGGCGACGCACCTGGTGATTGTCGGGTCGGGCACTTTCCGGGAGGTGCTGGAGGCCATGGTGCATGCCATCGCCACGGGCAATGAGGCGCTGCTGGACGAGTTGGTGCGCCACGGCAACGACTTCGAGGACACCCCGACGTCGGGGGCGTGGCCCGATGTTGCCACGTACTTGGCCGATGCCGAGAACCGTCGCAAGGTGTTGACCGCCGGACCGGGCTTCGCCGGGCACGTGCACTTCATCGGCCGGATGGGCCACGATCGCCTGCAGCACCTGTTCCCGTGCGCGGATCTGGCGGTGTTCCCGTCGATCGTGCCGGAGGCGTATCCGTTGGTGCTGATGGAATCGTTGGCTTCCGGGGTGCTGCCGTGCGCCTCGGACACGACCGGTCTGGGTGAGGGGCTGACGCTGCTGGAGCCGCATCTGGGGTCTGAGGTGGTGCAGCGGCTGCGGCTGCCGATGGACGACTCTGTGCGAGTGGCCGCGATCGCCGAACGCCTGACGTCGTTGCTGACCGATCCCGACCTGGCCGACCTCGGTGGGCAGTTGCGCCAGATCGCCGTAACCGAATACGACTGGCCGGTGCGGGCGGCCCAGATGGTGGCGGCGTACGAGAGGTTCGCCGGGTCGGGCCGCGTCTGACGCCCAGGCGGCGATTCACACCCGTCACCCGGTACTGCAAGCCCCCGACCCCGAGAACCATCGGGGGACGGGGGCAGCGAGGCCAGGTGCAGGGTGCTGGTGTCAGGAGACGGCAGGTGATGCCGACGGGGACGCGGGAGTCGTGGCGCTCGGGGTCGGCGTGGGGGTGGCCGTGGTGTCGGGCAGTTGCCGACTGCGGGGGTTGGACTGGCCATTGCCATTGCCCATGCCGTAGCCGTCATCGTCGCCGAAGCCGGGGCCGTCGTCGTCGAACATCCGCGAGTGCGACCCGCCACCGCCGGAGTTGTCCGACGACGCGAGCGCGACACCGAGCCCGAGCGACATCATGCCGGCCAGCAGAGTGGTGGCCGCGAGTGCGATGGTCGAAATCATGAACCAGCGCGCGAGCTTCTTCTGCTTGAGGTAACCGGCCTGCCAGCCCTCGGGCGGTTCCACCGGAGCGGCGGTGGTCGGCTGGGCGGGGTACCACTGCCCGGTCGTCCCGGAGGCCTGCTGACCGGTCGAGTTGGCGTCGGCGTAGGAGGCAGTAGGTGGCGTCGCCGGCGGGGTGTTCGGCTGC
>JAUPKO010000122.1 GCA_030837395.1 Actinomycetota bacterium
CTACCGCCTTGAGAGGGCGGCGTGCTAGGCCACTACACAACGGGGCCAGGTCTGCCAGCGTCGCGATTGAGCCACCTCAGGGGGCCGCAGAGTCGCCATGCTGATCGCTGGGGTACCAGGACTCGAACCTGAACTAGCGGTGCCAGAAACCGCCGGGCTGCCAATTACCCCATACCCCATGGGATCACGTCGCCGTGACGAGAGAAGTATAGACGTTGCCCGTCGTGGCCTCACGTCTGGCCTCAACCTACGCAGAACTCGTTGCCCTCCGGATCGATCATGACCACGTAGTAGTGGTCGACGCCGTCGACGTCGTCGCGCCGGGAGACCGCAGCACCGGCCGCGCACAGCCGCGTCACTTCCGCCTCGATCCGCTCTCGTCGTCGTGCCAGCGGCACCTCGGCGCGATCACCGCCGACTTTGAGGTCCAGATGCAGCCGGTTCTTGCCGACCTTGGGCTCGGGCACCTGCTGGAACCAAATCCGCGGACCCCTGCCTGACGGATCGATGATCGAGTCAGCGCAGTCGCCATCGCCGAGTTCGGACTCGGGCACGCCGATGCTGAGCCAGTAGTCGCGCCAGGTCACCGCCCCCGCCGGTGGCGGTTCCACCACGTACCCCAGTGCGGCCACCCAGAACGGCACCAGCCGCTGCGGTTGGGCACAGTCGATGGTCAGTTGAAAACCCAGCGTCGACCACGGCGCCGCCCCGGTCATGCCGACGGGGCCGTGGTCACAGGGCGGCCAGCTCTGCCCGCCGCAGCGCCGCGGCAACCCGGCGCAGCGACTCCTCGCGGCCCAGGAGTTCCATGGACTCGAACAGCGGCGGCGACACCCGTCGTCCGGTGATGGCCACCCGCACCGAGCCAAAGGCCTTACGGGGCTTGAGCCCGAGCCCTTCGATCAGCGCCGCTCGCAGCGCCGCCTCGATGTCCGCCGTGGTCCACTCAGCCACACCCGCCACAGCGGCCGCAGCGGCCGTCAGCGCCGGCGCAGCCGAATCCACCATTGCCACAGCATCGGCCTCGTCCATAGCGAACTGATCACGGTCGACCAGCAGGAACCCGAGCATGCCCGGTGCTTGCTCGAGCGTTTCGATGCGCTCCTGCACCAGCGGCGCTGCCGCCACCAGCACGCGGGCCTGCCGCTCGGTCAGCGACTCGCCCACCAGGCCCGCCCGCTGCAGGAACGGCACGATGCGCTCGGCGAAGTCGTCAACATCCAACGACCGCATCCAGTCGGCGTTGATCGACGTGCACTTCTTGAGGTCGAAGCGCGCCGGATTGGGATTGACCCGGGTGATGTCGAATCGCTCGGCCATCTCGGCCAGGGAGAAGAACTCCCGATCGTCGCCGAACGACCAGCCCAGCAGGGCCAGGTAATTGGCCAACCCCTCGGCCAGGAAGCCACGTTCGAGGTAGAGCGACAGGCTCGACTCCGGGTCCCTCTTGGACAACTTGCGATTGCCCTCGCCCATGACGTACGGCAGGTGCCCGAATCGGGGGGTGATCCCCGAGCCCACGCCGATGTCGGCCAGCGCCTCGTACATGGCCAGCTGCCGCGGTGTGCTCGAGAGCAGGTCCTCACCGCGCAGCACGTGGGTGATACCCATCAGCGCATCATCGATGGGATTGACCAGCGTGTAGAGGGGCTGGCCGTTGGCGCGCACGATCACGTAGTCCGGCACGTGTTCGGCCCCGAAGCCCAAGTCGCCGCGCACGAGGTCGTCCCAGCGCAGGTCCCGGCCCGGCATCCGGAACCGCACCACCGGTTCCCGGCCCTGTTCGCGGTAGGCGGTCACCTGCGGCTGGCTCAGATTGCGGCAGTGGCCGTCGTACCCCGGCGTCCGACCCGCGGCCTTGGCCTCCTCTCGCCGTTCGGCCAACTCGTCCTGCGAGCAGAAGCACTCGTAGGCGTAGCCGTGGGTGATCAGCCGCAGCGCCACCTCGGCGTAGATCTCTCCTCGCTGGGACTGCCGGTAGGGCCCGTGCGAACCGCCGACCTCGGGGCCCTCGTCCCAGTCCAATCCGAGCCAACGCAACGCGGTGAGCAGTGCCTGGTAGGACTCCTCCGAGTCCCGTTCGGCGTCGGTGTCCTCGATGCGGAACACGAACGTGCCGCCGGTGTGGCGGGCATAGGCCCAGTTGAACAGAGCGGTGCGCAGCATCCCGACGTGCGGATTGCCGGTCGGTGACGGGCAGAACCGCACTCGCACACCGCTCCGGTCGTGGTCAGTCACGTCGTCTCACCTTCGTTGATCAATGTGGCCCTGCCAGTCTCACGCGTTGCTGCCGCCGATGCGCCCTCTGCGCAGAAGTCCGAAGTCCACGGCATCCTGCAGCGCCATCCACGAGGCCGCCACGACGTTCTCGTGCACACCAACGGTGGTCCAGTAGCGGGTGCCGTCCTCGGAGCCCACGAGGACCCTGGTGACGGCGTCGGTGCCGCGCACGCCCTCGACGATGCGCACCTTGTAGTCGGCCAGCGCGATGTCGTCGAGCTCGGGATAGATCTGCGTCAGCGCCTGCCGCAGGGCCCGGTCCAGAGCGTTCACCGGACCGTTGCCCTCCCCCGTGGCCACGATCCGCTCGCCGCCGGCGTGCACCTTGACCGTCGCCTCGCTGAGCACCTCGCCATCCTCACGCTGCTCCACGATGGCCCGCCAGGACTCGACCGAGAACCCGCGCACCTGCTCACCCATCGAGCCGCGCAGCATCAATTCGAAGGACGCATCGGCGGCCTCGAAGGTCCAGCCCTCGGACTCCAGCCCCTTGACGTGCTCGACCACATCGGTGAGCACTGCCGGCTGCCCGGCCAGGTCGATGCCGAGTTCCTTGGCCTTGAGTTCGATCGAGGCCCGACCGGCCATCTCGGTAACCAATACGCGCATGTCGTTGCCCACGAGCGCCGGGTCCATGTGGTTGTAGAGCTCAGCGTTGACCCGCAGGGCGCTGGCGTGCAGTCCGGCCTTGTGGGCGAAGGCGCTCACCCCGACGTAGGGCTGGTGGGTGAACGGTGGCAGGTTGGCGATCTCCGCCAAGGCGTGCGAGGCTCGCATCATGTCGGCCAGACCCTCCGGCGGCAGCACCGGGATGCCCAGTTTGAAGGCGAGATTGCCGCCCACCGCGAACAGATCGGCGTTGCCGGTGCGTTCGCCGTAGCCGTTGGCGGTCACCTGCGCGTGAGTGGCGCCGGCCTCGACCGCGGCGATCGTATTGGCGACCGCGCAGCCAGTGTCGTCCTGGCAGTGGATCCCCAGTCGGGCATCGGGCAGGGCAGCGGCGATCGTGGCCACCACCCGGGAGATGCCGCTGGGCAGCATGCCGCCGTT
The DNA here is from genome assembly GCA_030837395.1 of Actinomycetota bacterium. Classification (GTDB taxonomy): domain Bacteria; phylum Actinomycetota; class Actinomycetes; order S36-B12; family UBA10799; genus JACJWR01. The sequence continues at coordinate 3,331 of JAUPKO010000122.1, forward strand.
GGTGTCGCACATCACCACAGCCTCGGCGCCCGCCTCGTGGGCGGTTCGCGCCACGGCGAGCGCGTAGTCGGGATCGTGCCCGAAGCCGTCGAAGAAGTGTTCACAATCCACGAACACCCGCCGACCCTCGGAGGTCAAATACTCGACGGTCTCGCGCACCATGGCGAGGTTCTCGTCGTAGGTCGTCTTCAGTGCCTCGGTCACATGCCGCACGTCGGACTTGGCCACCAGCGTGATCGCGGAAGTCTCAGCGGCGAGCAGCGCCGCCACCTGCGGGTCGGTCTTGACGTCGGCACCGGCCTTGCGAGTGGCGCCGAAAGCGACCAGCACAGCATTACGCAGCGGCAGCTCCTCCAGTGCCCGGGCGAAGAACTCGGTGTCCTTGGGCAGGGCACCGGGCCAGCCGCCCTCGATGAAGCCGACACCGAGGTCGTCGAGGATCCGGGCCACGGCCAACTTGTCGTTGACCGAGTAGGAGATGCCTTCGCGCTGGGCGCCGTCGCGCAGCGTGGTGTCGTAGAACTGGAAGCCGCCGGCGGCACGGGCGGCTGCGGCGTAGTCGGGAGTCTGCTCTGTTGCCATGTCTGATCCAAAGGTCGGTGCGGAACGTGCGGGGGCGGGTCGAGCCGATGCCAGGTTCCTACCCCGCCGCCGCCGGCTCGCGGCGGGCGACGGGGTCAGGGGATTCGCCGGACCCAACGGTGCGGGTCGGGCTGCCTGCCGGTCTGGATGTCGAGCAGGCGCTGACGCAACTCCATGGCCACCGGGCCGGGCGTGCCGTCGCCGATCTCCCAGCTGTGCTCATGCGAACGCACGGAGCCGACCGGTGTGATCACCGCTGCGGTGCCGCAGGCGAAGACCTCGCTGATCTCGCCCGTGGCGCACCCCTCACGCCACTCGTCCCGGCTGATCCGGCCTTCACCGACGTCATAGCCGAGGTCGGCCGCCAGCGTCAGCAGCGACTCCCGGGTGATACCCGGCAGCAGCGATCCGGTGAGTTCGGGGGTGACCAGGCGGGCGTTGGACCCCTCTCCGTAGACGAAGAACAGGTTCATGCCGCCCATCTCCTCGACCCAGCGGCGTTCGGTGGCGTCGAGCCACACAACCTGGTCGCAACCGCGGTCCGCCGCCTGCGCCTGGGCGATCAGCGAGGCCGCGTAGTTGCCCGCGCATTTGGCCTCGCCGGTGCCCCCCGGTGCCGCCCGGACGTACTCATCGGAGATCCACACCCGCACCGGTTCGACCCCGTTGCGGAAGTACGCCCCGGCGGGTGCGGCGATGACCAGGAAGAGGTAGTCGGCCGACGGCTTGACACCCAGGGCGACCTCGGTGCCGAGCATGAACGGCCGGATGTAGAGGGACCGCTCAGGATCGTCGGGCACCCAGCGCCGCTCCAGATCGACGAGCGCCGCGATGCTGTCGAGGAAGTACCACCAGCCCTCGGTGCCGGCCAGCGCAGATCGCGGATCACCTGGGCAGTAGTCATGGTGGACACGCGGCAAGGGTA
>JAUPKO010000123.1 GCA_030837395.1 Actinomycetota bacterium
CTCTGCTCGGGATCAAACCTCAGCAGGCCTTGGCCCTCTTGCGGGGGCAGGTCCCTCTGTCCCCTTCGCAAGCCGACCTCATTTCCCAGGCCACGGACCGTCCTGTTACGGAAATCCTCGCCGCCAACCCGGTACTGCCGCCCGAGCTGGTGGCTCGGCTCGATCAGCCGCGTCGACGCCGGCAGGTCCATCAACTCGCTGAGCGTCGTGGTGTCACCGAAACGGAGGCCTGGCGTCAAGCGGGCTACGCGGTCCTCGCTCTGGCAGCCCGCCAGACCGGAGACCATGAGAGTCAGGCGTGGGAAGAGCGTCTGGACCGGTACTTCCATGTGGTGCTCGATGCCTGACTCTCGCAGTGAACGCGTTGTGGCGTCGCGAAGCGCGGCCCGAGCCCAGGCCCACAGCATTGTGGCTGCCCTGGAACGAGACGATCCCGCCCTGCTGTCGGCACTGATGAAAGACCCCTTCGCGGCTCTGGAGGCACACGCCGGGGTCGTCGTCCGCGTCGTGCCGGAAGCGCAGACCGACGGGGGCTGCAGTGTGGCTGGTGCCTACCTCGCCCAGGAGACCCCGCCCGTGCTGGTCGCCACCGCTTCGGCCAGTGTGGGTCGGCGCCGGTTCACCCTCCTGCATGAGTTCGGGCACCACCTTCAGCAGACCCAGGTCTCGCTGATGACAACGTTGCTGACCGAGCCTGACAGGGGTAGCGCACTGGAGGACGCGGCGTGTGATGCCTTCGCAGCCGCGATCCTCCTGCCGGAGTCCCTGATCGCTGCCCACTTCGATCCTCGCGGTCCGACCTCGGACGACGTGGTCGGGCTCTGGCAGAGCAGCGGCGCCTCGCGCGCAGCGGTTTGCGTGAGGGCCTCGGAGAGCTTGCCCAGTCCCGGTCATGTCCTGCTGCTCGACGACGACGGCGTGGTGGAGTTCGCCGCCAGCCACGGGCTTCCTCCGGTCCGGCGTGGCAGTTCCCAGGGGCAGATTCCGGTGGTTCGAAACGCGCTGTACGACCCACGCCGCCACGCTGCCGGTCGCACCCGGATCGCTTACCGCGACGGTATCCGGGGCTGCGAGCTGCATGCCCAAGCAGCTGATATGGGGGGCCACCTTGTGGTTGTCGCTGTCATGGACAACGCGCCCTGGCAACGGTTCTCACCGCCTTCCCTCGACAACGGACCGCAGGCTCGGTCCTGGACCTGTGAGCATTGCGGTCACGAGTTCGCAGCCTTCGACCGCCCCTGCGGGGATTGTAAGGCTCCAGCCTGCCCAGAGTGCGGCCGGTGCAGTTGCCGTTCCCGGGTGGAGGAACGGCGGTGTGATACCTGTTTCTTGGTGCTGCCTGTGTCTGCGTTCGATGGGCAGTCCAGGCGGTGTGTCAACTGTTCGTAGGGCCGCAACCGCCCGCGACGAGTTACGTCGTCTGTACTTGGTGGGACGCTTCCGTGTAGCGGTTGTGTCTCGTGAAGCGGCGCCGAGGGCGTCACTGCACGACCAAGTATCCAACGCCGTCTAACGGCCGAGACCTGAAGGACCGGCAACATTCATGGCGCACATCGAGCACCGCAACTTGATGGTGTTCTGCGAAGAACACGTCAATCTGAAGAAGACCGAGGTCGATTCCCAACGCGCCCAGGTCAAACGGCTGAGTGACTTGATCAGCACCAAGATCGCTTCCACTCCGGGGTACGGCCTGGTCAAAACCCTGCACGCCGGGTCAGTGGCCAAGGGGACCGCGCTGCGCAACGTCAACGACCGGGACCTCGCCGTCTATGTGGAGGCGGAGCAGGCCCCCGAGGACACCCCAACGCTGGTCATCTGGCTGCGCGATCGGGTGATCGAGGCCTACCCGCAGCTGTCCGAGGACCAGATCGTCACCAACACCAACTGTGTGACCGTTACATTCGCTGGTTCCGGCCTCAGCGTGGACGTCGTCCCGGTTCTGTACGAGGGCGAACCGAATGACATCGGCTATCTGGTCGCCAAGGACACCGGCGACCGACTGAAGACCAGCGTCCGCCAGCACCTGGACTTCATCCGCGAACGGAAGAAGCAGCACCCCCAGGATCTCGCACAGCTGATCCGCCTGACGAAGTGGTGGGCACGGTTGCAAAAACGTCGCCACGGCGAGGACGTCTTCAAGTGCAAGAGCTTCATGTTGGAGCTGCTGTGGGTGCATCTGGCCGACAGCGGGTTCCCGTTGGGCGACTACACCGTAGCGTTGGAGCACTTCTTCATGTTCCTGGTCAAGGGCGGGCTGGACCGACAGATCGCCTTCACCGATTTCCACCCTGCCACGAAGCTTCCCGCCCGAGGCACGGCCCCGATCCAGATCCTCGACCCGGTCAGCTTCGACAACAACATCGCTTCCCGGTACACCACCGCCGACCGGGACCGGCTGGTTGAGGCAGCTCAGGAAGCGTTCGACGCGCTGTCGACCGCGCAGTTCGAACCGGTCAAAGGACAGGCGGTCGAATTCTGGCAGGAGGTCCTCGGGACCAGCTTCAAGGCGGCGGCGTGACTACATACACCTACACCCAGACCTTCACCCGCGCCCATGCCCGCAAGCTCGCCGGACGGGTGGCCTCCGACCTTCGCCAGTGCCGCCTGCTTTACGAGGAACCGTCGGAGGCTTTCCTGGACGACTACCTGACCGAGATGGAGGAGCTACTGACCGGCGGATACGTGAGCCAGTACCAGTTCGGGTTCCAGCGGAACGGTCAGACGGTCTGGTCCCTGCGGTACACGGTGGGACCGGACGGCGATCTCACCTCCGCCGGAGCCGCTGGGGGTGTCCCGGCCCGCCACAACGTCAGCGGAGCGGACTACTTCAACTTTCTCACCTTCTCGCCCTCCTGGTTGCAGCTCAGCCCCGCCGACCGGAAGGCGATCGAGGAGATGCTCCCCTTCACCCGCAAGCCCGGTTTCCTGCCCGGAACCGCCAACGGGAGTTGGACCGCCGACCGTACCTACACTGCTGGCGGTATCGCCGTCCAGCGGTCAGTCTTCAAGACGGCGTCATGACCGACAGCATCGAGGGCCTGTTCACCGGCACCGACGAGTTCCCCAACCCGGAAGCCCAGCGCCGGCTCGCGGCCCTGGTCGGAATGGACGACCTGCTGGAACGGCTCGTCGCCGACGCCATCGCTCTGCTCAACCCGACGGTGATGCGGGAGTGGTCTCAGCGGATGCACGGGAGCGTGATCCCCGCCGTGGCCGCGGTCACCGACCGCACGCCGTTGTTCGTCTTCGCCGGAGACGTAGGCGTCGGGAAGACCGAAGTCGCTGAGCTGCTCGGGCAGGCCATCGCCACCCGGGGCGACGTCGATGTCTCCTTGTACCCGCTGAGCCTCACCGCCCGCGGCCACGGCGCCGTCGGTGAAATGACCACGTTGATGACCAGGGCCTTCGAGCGGGTCGCCCGCGACTTCGCCCGTGCCCGCTCTACCGCCGGTCACGCGACCAGCATGGGGGTGCTGCTCATTGACGAGGCCGACGCTCTGGCCCAGTCCCGGGAGCTGGCCCAGATGCATCACGAGGACCGTGCCGGGGTGAACGCCCTACTCCGGGGCATCGACGGGCTGCGAGTCGCCCGTCTGCCGGTGTTGACCGTCCTGTGCACCAACCGACTGTCGGCTCTCGACCCAGCCGTCCAGCGCCGGGCCGGGGTTATCGAAATCTTCGAGCGTCCCACCGTCGAGCAGCGCGC
>JAUPKO010000007.1 GCA_030837395.1 Actinomycetota bacterium
CCTTGAACGCACCGTTACGGTGCCGCGACACGTACAGCAATAGTATCGGGCCGATATATTCGCGGCCAAATCTGCTGGTACGGGCCGCGGGGAACGGCGCCCGACCGGGGGTGGGGGGCTAGGAGCGTGGGTCGGTAACACGCCCGGTGGGGTGTCGGTTTGAGAGCCGGGGCTCGGCGATAATTGTGTGTGCCTGATGATCTCGGTGATGAGGGGTTGTTTCCGGTAGACCCTGCTCAGCGGGTGGAATCGCAATCGGTGACCCCGAAAGCGCCGGTGGACAAGACCTTCCGGGTGTTCGCCCCGGAGCAGGGGTTGTTGCTGCCGCCGTCGCTGGATGACTGGCTGCCGGCCGATCACATGGTTCGTTTCATTGCCGATGTGGTTGATGAACATCTGGACCTGTCCCGGATCCACGGCGCCTATACCGAGAGTCGTGGCGGGCCGCCCTACGATCCGCGGCTGATGGTGCGGATCCTGCTCTACGGTTACACCACCGGGGTGCGGTCCTCACGGGCGATCGAACGCAAGTGTGTCGATGACGTGCCCTTTCGCTGGCTGGCTGCGGGCGCGGCTCCGGACTATCGGGCGATCGCGAGGTTCCGCAAACGTCACCTCTCGGCACTGGGGCATCTGTTCGTCCAGGCGTTGGCGTTGTGCCAGGCCGCGGGCATGGTCAGCCTGGGCCAGGTCGCGTTGGACGGCACCAAGGTGCGGGCCACTGCCTCCAAACGCAAAGCCATGAGTTACGCCCGGATGACCGAGAAGGAGAAGATCCTCGCCGGGGAAGTCTCAGCGCTGCTGGCCGAAGCCGAACGCATCGACAAGGCCGAAGACGCCCAGTTCGGTAAGAACCGCCGCGGCGATGAACTGCCCGCCGAGCTCGCCCGCCGGGAAACCCGGCTGGAGACGATCCGGGCCGCCAAGGCCGCCCTGGAGGCTGAGGCCGCCGAGGCGGCCCGCGAGCAGGCCGAACGCCGGTCCCGGGAGCGTGGCGATGACGACGACACCACCGCCGCTAAAGGCGAAGCGGCCGCGCAGGCCGCCGCACCGAAGCCCAAGGCGCAACGCAATTTCACCGACCCGGATTCCAAGATCATGCTCACCGGCGACGGAGCCTTTCACCAGTGCTACAACGCCCAGGCGGTCGTCGACGCCGATCACCAGGTGATTGTGGCCACCGAGGTGAACACCAACGCCGCCGATGTGAACACCCTGACCCCGATGACCGAGCAGACCGTCGCCAACACCGGCGCGGCCCCCGCTCAGCTCCTGGCCGACGCCGGATACAGCAGCACCGCCAACTTGGACTGGGCCACCGAATTCACCACCACCTGCGGCACCGAGTTCTTCATCGCCCCCGGACGCCACCGCCGCGACGACCCACCGCCGGCCGCCCCACGAGGACGTATCCCCACCGACGCCACCGCCAAGCAGCGCATGGCCCGCAAGCTGACGACCCGACGAGGGCGCAGCACCTACGCCCGCCGCAAGACCATCGTTGAACCCGTTTTCGGCCAGATGGCCACCCTGCAGAACGCCAAACACCTCCTGCTACGCGGCCTCGATCAAGCCCGCGGCGAATGGCTACTCCTCGCCGCCTGCCACAACCTGCGAAAACTGCACGGCCACATCGGAATTACCGGCCTGGCAGCCCTACCCGCCGGCTGATACCGGCACAACCGCGCTACTGGCGCCAGCCAGTGAAACACCCGCTTACCCGCGCCGAGCCTGCGCCCAGATCGTCACAACCACCAAAAACACGATCTCTACGCAGACTCGACGATCAGGCACCCCACCGAATCGTTACCGACCCACGCTCCTAGGGTCGGCGAGCCGGCCGATCGGGCTGGGGTCGGCGAGCCGGCCGATCCGATTCAGCTCAGCTGAGGTCGACCAGTACCGGGGCGTGGTCGCTGGGCGAGCCGATCCGGTTCTTGCCGGTTTTGCGCTCGTCGCGGGCGATCTCGGCGTGCACCACGCGGGCCGCCAGCGCCGGGGAGGCCAGGATGAAGTCGATCCGCATGCCCTCGCGGCGGGGGAAGCGCAATTGGGTGTAGTCCCAGTAGGTGTAAACCCCCGGTCCGGGAGTGAACGGCCGCACCACGTCTGCGAAGGATGTCTCGATGGCCGTGAACGCCGACCGCTCCGGTTCGGTGATGTGCGTGCTGTCGCGAAAGAACTCCACGTCCCACACGTCCTCGTCGTGCGGAGCGATGTTCCAGTCTCCGCTCAGCGCGATCTGCCCGTCGGGATCGGCCTGCAGCCAGGATTCCGCGGTATCACGCAGTGCGGCAAGCCATTCCAGTTTGTAGCGGTAGTGCGGGTCCGCCACGGTGCGGCCGTTGGGCACATACAGGCTCCACACCCGTACCCCGGCACAGGTAGTGCCCAGCGCCCGTGCTTCAGCCTTCCCACCGTCACCAGCCTTCCCGCCGTCACCCCAGAGTGGCTGGCCCGGAAATCCGGTCTGCACATCGTCCAATCCCACCCGGGAGGCGATCGCCACCCCGTTCCACTGGTCGTGCCCGTAGTGCGCCACCTCGTAGCCGGCCGCCACGAATGCC
>JAUPKO010000124.1 GCA_030837395.1 Actinomycetota bacterium
CCTGGTCCAGGCCGAGACCGACGCCCTCACCGAAGTGGCCGTCGCCATCTCCCGCGCCGAGGCCGCCGAGGCCGAAGTCGCTCAGTTGCGCCGGGAGGTGGCCGACCTCACCACACGGCTGGCCGACGCCGACGCCGCCCGCGACCAGCAGGCCGCACTCGCAGCAGCCGCCACCCGCGACGCCACCGAGGCCCGAGAGGCCGCCCACAAAGCAGAACTGTCGGCCACCGAGGCGCAGGCCACGGCCAGGACCCTGCGGGAAATCCTCGACTCCAGGAATCACAAGCACTCAGGGCAACCGGGGTTGACCCCGCCTGGATTGACCTGAGCGCCCCGGATGCCGTCACCACAGGGCCGGCGACGTCGGTTCCGTCGCCGTTGACGTCGGGCTGTAGGGCCGAAAGCTGTCTGGGCGACCGGAGCCGTACTGGATGGCCGGTGTCAGATTTAGGATGCCGGGGTGTCGGGGGATACGGATTTGCGGGCCAGGATCGCTCAACGGATGCAACCTGACTACCTCAATCAGGAAGTCCGGCTGAAGGTGCTCGATGGCGAGGACTTGATGGAAGCGGTCGCAGACGCGGCGGCTGAACTGGAGTACCGGCTGTCTGATCAGGGATTGGTCCTGCCGCCGAGAACCCGTTCCAGAATGTACAAGCGGCCCGCCACTCGTGCCCCTGCGGTGATCAAAATTGAGGCCAACCCCAGAGAGATGATGATTGTCCGGGCAGTCTCACGAACCTATGGGGCGGCGCAGTTCGGCTGCTCTCCGGACGGGTCGGTCTTCACTGCCGACACCGACGGATACAGCTACCCCGGCGGGGATCGCCGAGATTCCGTGACCGGACTTTCGCCGGTCCTCGAAGAGGTCGCCGACATCTTCAACAGCCGTTGGAGACGAGACGGCATCGGTGGGCGCTTCTATGAACGCAACGGCAGTTTCTTCGACGCCGATGACCGGGCCGTCTTCGTCGAGGTGAAGATCACCCGCAATGCCAGCTTCGATCGCAGAGGACCCGTCATCGACCGCGCAGCCCCCGTCGTCGACGACACAACCTCCTCCGGGAACCTCGTGCAAAGGCTGGCCGCCCGACTGGTACGCAGCCGACGCCGACCAGGCCGCCGAGACATCCAGCCGTAGCTACGCACTGGTCAGATTTCACATCCGACCACGGTGACACCGGATCATCTCCGACTGCACGGGGGCACCTCGTCGTCGTAGCCCAGCACCTGCTCCCACCCTGGATCATCCCCGCCTGCACGGGGGTCACCGGACGTGGCTACCTCAGTCAGGTGTCCGGCTGGAGGTTCTAGGCGAGTTCTGCTGATGCTGAACTCAATTCACCGTCCTGGCTTGCCAGCTACATGTGCCCAGTACTGTTCGTCAGCCCATTGTTGTTATTTCTATAGGCTTTTGGGGCATTTCCATCTTCCCAGTTCAGAGACTGTTACCCCCAGATGGAATAGGGGAAGGACACCAGAGGTGATGATTGTTGCAGTCAGGTTGGGAGCTTCTGGCAAATCGCCAGCGGGAGAGCATGTTCGGAAGCCACTTCATGCATGACTTGGTGGAGGACTTCTGCATCCAGATCAGCGACCAGTAGAGAGTCATGCATCGGGAGAGGACACCGACCTGTCCTCTCTAGGACCCGCTCCATCACCTGCACTGCCATCTCCGAATCCCTCCTCTGGAAGGCGGCACCACAATCCGAACCGAACGACGCCTGGATGGCCTGATGCTTGTCCTCGATAGCCTCCACCACACCGATAGCGAGAGGCCGACAGTCTGTACGCCACCGGGTTGCCAGTCCGCACTGACGCCACAACTCGGGGTTCTTGACGTGCAACTCTTCAGTGATCGCAGCAACCGCGAGATTCCGAGTGGCAGCGTTGAGCAGGATGTTGAAAGCACGCTTCACCAGAGACCGATTGAATCCTTCAATCGCATACAAATCACCTGAGGGAAGCTCGATCCCCGCTTCCGCATACGCCATCACCGCATGCAGGTTGCCGTAGTCAAACTCCACCACCGAGTGAAGCGCCCCGTCTATGCGTAGTTCGAGGTCCAACCGCTCTTCCGACCGGATGTTCTGGAACGACGACCCGAAGCAGTACAGCCGACCACCCCGGTCGAAGTCGCCGTTGAAGATTCGGCGCGTGACCGGAATCGCGTACCGCTTGCCATCCCGGTACAGCTCCAGCTGGGACAGCGCGTCATTGAGCGCTTCCACCTGAACACGCATCCGGGTCGTCTCGGAGGTGTCCTCGTAGTCGAGGTCGGCCTTGTCCTCACGGTCGCGCAACACGATGGTCTCCAACCGCCGCTGCTCCCACCGCTGCTCCCGGACCTCGATCACCGGTTCCAGCAGCCCCAGCAGCTCCCCGGTCGGTCCGGCCACCGACTGACGGCCCCCACCGCCGGGAAACCACACACCCGGCGTGCAGACGACCAGACCGGCGGCCTCAAGGACGTCGATCGCGTTGGTGACGAAGTACCAGGTGTAGAACCGTTCGGTCCGCCGGTAGCGCCTCGGGCCGCGATAGTGCTCCTTGCGCCGGGAGTACCGCACCGCCTGCCCGGTCAACCGGAAACCCACCACCACAGAGCGGGCCACCCCCGCGATGGCCAGCCGCATCTCCGACGTCATCGACCCCTCAGCCTTGCCCGGTAGGTGGTCCGGGATCACCCCGGCCAGCACCCCGACAACAGGAGCAAGCTGGTCGTCACTCCACCCCAGAACCAGAGGCGGGTGCTCGCCCCTCCAAACCTCAGAATTGAAGTCTTCAAGAACCGCCAACGCCGACCTCACAGGCAATCCCCGACATGTTCCTGATTGCAGCGGAGGCACAACGGCGGCTGCCGGACGGCCACGGAACTCGCGGCACGCGGTCTCGATACCGCCCTGCCGCTGCGGACAATCGCCTCGGGCACATGACACCCGGGGTCAGCCTCGCAAACTGCAGTGAAATGCGACCCCAAAGTCAGTTCCGCTGAGGCAGAACAGTCTTCGCTGTCTTCAAAAGCAGCAGTGTCGTCGAAGTCTTCGGACTGCTCACTGCCGTCAAAGGCTCCGCTGTCGTCAGTCAGCGACCTGTCGTCACTGTCGTCAATGACGCCAAAGCCGCCCGCTGACGGAACCTCGTGGCCGACGAGTCGAGCGTCATCAGTGTCTTCAGGCTGTGCAGCGTCGCCGGAATGGAGGGTGTCGCCGGACTCGTCGGACTCGTCGTTGTCATCGGACTCGCGTGAGTCCTCAACCCGCTCAGTGTCTTCAACGCCGTCAGCGCCGACAATGCCGACGAAGTCCTCAGTCTGCTCACTGTCGTCAATGTCGTCAGTGTGCTCAGGGAATGCCGGTGATGACGTCGCGGGCACGAACAAACCGCGCGCCCTCTTGCCAATCAGACCTGCCACCCACAGCCGTCGCAGATACTGGCTGGCCGACCGACGGTCGAGGTCCAACTCCTTGGTGATGTCGCCGATCGTGGTCTTGGCCCGGGCGTTGACGAACTCAGCGATCAGCAGCGCAGATTCGCAGAAGTTCAGGTGGTTAGGGTTACCCCCGGAAAGCGCGGATTCGGCACTCGGACTATCCCGCATCGCTATTAGCTGCCGCGCTTTTGATCGGTGCGGGTGTGCACTGAGTCCTCGATCCACTGTTCGACGTCACACCATCTGTAGAGCACACGGCGACGGCCTGCACGTACGAAAGGGGGACCGTCGCCGCGATATCGCATCTGCGCCAGACTCGCCGTAGTCGTGTGAAGCTTTTCGGCGACCTGTTCGGGAGTGCCAAGTTGAAGCATGTTGAGACCTTTCTCAAGCTTCTAGATTTAACGAAGTCTGACACCTTTATACGTCCGTCCGTTACGACTTGTCAACTCTCGTCAAAATACGTAGCCTGAAAGAATGGATGCCACCGGAGACCCCAACCTGCAAACGGTTATAGGGATAAATGCCCGCGAGTTCCGACTCAACGCCGGACTCACTCTCGACCAGGTCGCCGTCGCGGCCCGTCGGCGAGGCTTGAAATGGTCGGAGTCGCGCGTTGCAGACTTCGAAGCCGGTCGGGCGGCACCGAACCTGGTCACCTTGCTGGCACTCTGTCTCGCGCTCAACGATGCCGGGTGCCCAGAGGCCACTCTTCCGGGCCTCGTGAAGTACATCGCTCCGATCAAGATCAACGACTCGCTGACACTCCTGGACGCCGACGTCGTACGTCTCCTGGCAGGGCAACCCGCTGACGGACCCGAGCTGATGTGCCCGGCTCCCGATGACGCAGCCAACGTATTGGGTTGGAAGCGAACACCATTCGAACGCAAGATCGTCCACCGCTATGAGGCAGTGATCCCAGATTTCGCGCGCATTGCCGCATCAGCAGGTGCAACGGAGGAGCGGGTCTCCAAGACTCTGGGAATTTCGCAAAATCTTCTCGCGCATCTCTCATCGGCACTTTGGGGCCGGAGCTTCTCCGAAGAGCGAGATCGCCGCGCCGGTGGTGCGGCTAACGTCCAGAAACGCGGCCGGGTCAGTCGCGACATGCAGGCCGAGCTTCAGGCAGCCATCGACGGGGTCCGCCGTGGCCACGATAAATAGCTACGAAACAGCGGGCGGGAAGCGCTACCGGGTCCGCTACCGCACTCCCGATCACCGTCAGACCGACAAGCGCGGATTCCGAACGAAGCGAGACGCCGAGGCCTTCGCGGCCAGCGTCGAGGTCAAGAAACTCACCGGGGAATTCATCCCCGACTCGGCCGGGAAGATCACGGTGGCCGAACTCGCGCCGGCGTGGCTGATCCGCAAGGAGCATTCAACGGCACCAAGCAACTACCGGATGCAGGAGTCGGCCTGGCGGGTCCACGTTAAGCCGGTGTGGGGTCACCGCAGGGTTGCCGATATCTCGGTGGTCGATGTCGAGGCATGGGTGGCGGCGATGTCGAAGAACTCCGGGGCGACCACGGTGATCCGGGCGCACGGAGTGCTGTCGGGGATTCTGGCCGATGCGGTGAAGGGCCGTCGCCTGGCGACGAACCCTGCCCGTGGGATCGAGAACCTGCCGAAGAAGATCAGCCGCCGGCACGTCTACCTGACCGCCGACGACGTCCACCGCCTCGCGGCCGAGGCCGGGGAGCACCAGGCGCTCGTCTACGTTCTGGCGTTCTGCGGCCTGCGCTGGGGCGAGGCTATCGCCCTGCGGGTGCAGGATGTCGAGTTCCTGCGACGGCGGCTCACGGTGGCAGATAACGCGGTGCAGCTCGGCGTCGACCACGCGGTCGGCCAGACCAAGGGCAAGGCTGTGCGGTCGGTGCCGGTCCCGGAGTTCGTCCTCTCGCACCTGTCGAAGCTTTGCGCCGACAAGGGGCCTGCCGATCTGGTGTTCTCCGAGGACGGCGCATACCTGCCGAGGCCGAAGTCAACACGGGGCTGGTTCGCCGGCGCGGTGACTCGGGCGAAGGTCCAGAGAATCACACCGCACGACCTCCGGCACACCGCTGCAAGCCTCTCTGTGTCGGCGGGGGTCAACGTCCTGGCGCTCGCCAGGATGCTCGGACACAAGGACCCATCGGTCACGCTGAGGGTGTACGCCGACCTCTTCGATACCGACCTCGATGCGGTCGCGGCATCACTCCACACCTCGTACTCGCAGCCAGGATTACCCGAAAGTGTGGGCAAAATGTGGGCACGGAGTGGGCAGGTGGCCGACCAGCAAACATGAAAATAGCCCCTCACCTGCGTAGGCAGGTTCGGGGCTATGGCGGTTGCGGAGGGATTTGAACCCTCGGACGGGGGTTACCCGTCACACGCTTTCGAGGCGTGCTCCTTAGGCCGCTCGGACACGCCA
>JAUPKO010000125.1 GCA_030837395.1 Actinomycetota bacterium
AACAGCCTGTTGAGCAGGCCGCGGGCGAAGACGGTCACGGCGAAGAAGGCAGGGCGTCCGGGCGTTGTGGCCGCCGGTTCGACCGTCGAGAACCACCAGTGGCCGGTGGGGTTGGTGCTGGAGCGGCCCCACCCGGTGAACAGCGTGCCGTCGCGGCGCAGTGACCCTTCGGCGGCCGGAATGACTCCCTCGGCGTCGGCTTGGCGGATCTCCACCATGGCGTCCTGCAGCCCCTGACCCTCGCCGTCGTAGACGTAGCCGTGGAGGCGGATGGCTCCAGGGGACCCCGGCGGGACGAGTTCGCGATCGTGGTCGAACAACAGCGCGAAGTGGAAGAACGGGCCGATCGTCTGGCCCGGGGTCGCGGTGAGGTGTTGGTCGGTGCTCATGCCTGGTCCTCGGCTTCCATGGGGGTGCTGTGGCTGCCGGTCAGGACGATGTCCCAGCGATAGCCCATCGACCACTCGTGAACTGATTGATCGTGGTCATACGCAGCCACGAGGCGAGCGCGCGCCTTCGGGTCGACGATCGACTGGTAGATCGGGTCCAACGCGAACAGTGGGTCGCCCGGGAAGTACATCTGGGTGATCATCCGCTGGGTGAAGTCTGTGCCGAACAGCGAGAAGTGGATGTGGGCCGGGCGCCAGGCGTTGTTGTGGTTGCGCCACGGGTACGGCCCGGGCTTGACGGTGGTGAACTTGTAGCTGCCGTCCCCGCCGGTGATGCACCTGCCCACGCCGGTGCAGTTGGGATCGATTGGGGCGGGGTGCTGGTCGCGCTTGTGGATGTAGCGCCCGGCCGCGTTCGCCTGCCAGATCTCGATGAGTTGGCCGGCCACGGGGTGGCCGTCGCCGTCGACGAGGCGCCCGCGCACCGTCATCCGTTCGCCGATGGGCTCGGCGTTTCCCCCGATCGTCAGATCGCTCTCCAAAGCGTCCACGTCGGAGTGCCCGAACACCGGCGCCACAACTTCGGCGCCTTCGGGGTCGGCATGACGCAGATCCTTGGTCGGATGGCGCAGCAGGGAACTGCGATACGGCGGGAAGTTCACCCGCGGCTGGGTCTCGACGCTGGGGTCGGCGGCGGCCTCGGCGTGGATGGCTTCGATCTCCGTGGTGATGCGCTGCTGCGGTTCGAGTCCACCCTCGAACTCCGCCATCAGGTGGTCGGGTATGTCCATGGCGGTATTGAACGGGGTGGTGCGAAGGACGGTCTATGGCGCGATTCCGTTGAACGGAAGTGATCGTCGGACAGTCCGCTGCCTAGAACTGCCAGATCGCCGGCACCAGGAAGATCGCCACCACCCCGAACAGCAGCACCAGGGGCAATCCGAGGCGCCAGTAGTCGCCGAACCGGTAGCCGGCCGGCCCTATCACCATCAGATTGGGCGGGGTCGCCACCGGGGTGAGGAATGCCACAGCGGCTCCGACACACAGGCTCATCAGCACCGGTCGGGCCGAGATGTCCACTTGGTTGGCGGCGGACACGGCGATCGGGATCATCACCAAGGCCGTGGCGGTGTTGCTGATGAGCTGGCTGAAGACGACGGTGATCAAGAAGAGCGCCGTCAGCAGAGCGATCGGTCCGGCGTCGCCGACCAGTTCCACGATGCCGCCGGCTACCAGATCACCGGCGCCGGATTCGGTGACGGCGATGGCCATCGGAAACATGCTGCCGAGCAGGAACACGGTGGTCCAGTTGATGCCCCGGTAGGCCTGCGTGATGTTGACGACTTTGGTCAGGATCATCGCGATCGCGGCCAGCAGTGCTGCCACCGAAGCCGGGATGATCCCTGAGACCAGCAGGATCACCATGGCGGCCATGATGGCCATCGCCCGCTTCGAGCCTGATCCGAGCGACACGTTCTGCCGGCGGATGAGTTCGGGCGAATCCACGACCAGCAGGTCATGGGACCTGTCCGCCGCCTCAAGCGCCTCCCATGGGCCCTCCACCAGCAGAGTGTCGCCGGGTCGCAGGTGAGTGGGCCCCGGTCCGAGGTCCTTGCCGCCGCGACTGATGCCGAGCACGATCAGCGAACCCTCGATCACCTGGCTCGGCTCCACCACCGAGCCCACCAGCACCGAGCGGGGCGGGATGACCGCCTCGGCGGCGCCGGAAGCGTCGTTCAGCAGTGCGCCTTCGATGTCCGAGGCGCTGCGGACATCCTCCACCGTCAGGCCGTGATCGTCGGCGAACTGTCGTGCCGCAGCGGCATCTCCCACCATGGTCAGTCGGTCGCCCGCCTCGATCCTCCCGGCGGAGGTAGCCTGGCCGGAGACCGCGTCGACAACCGTGATGATGCGCACCCCCGGGTAGGCGATCAGGTCCCAGCCGGACCGGGGCCGGTTCACCAGGTC
Source organism: Actinomycetota bacterium (assembly GCA_030837395.1). GTDB lineage: Bacteria > Actinomycetota > Actinomycetes > S36-B12 > UBA10799 > JACJWR01. The sequence continues at coordinate 2,358 of JAUPKO010000125.1, forward strand.
CGACGCCGAGCCGACGCGCAGATGTGCCACGTTGTCCAGCGAGTACGTCTGCACCAGGTTCCCTGCCAGGTCGGACAGGTCCGGCGGGATTTGCTCGCTGCGTCGATCGGGCACCAGTCGGGCGCTCAACGCCATCACGATGGCAATCGTGCCGACGACCAAGGGGATACCCACGAGGGCGAATTCGGCGTAGGCGAAGGCGCCCACACCGGCATCCGCCGCGGCCTGCGAGATGATGATGTTGACTGGACTGCCGGTGAGCAGCAGGAGTTGGCCCGCGCTGCCGGCGAAAGCCAACGGCATGAGGAATCGCGACGGCGGGATCGCCTGTCGAAGCGACATCACGATGACGATGGGCAGCTGGGCGGCCACAGTGCCGTTCAGCCCGATGAAGGCGGTCAGCTCGGCCGATAGCAGGGTGGTGAAGAGCAGGAGGCGGCCGCGGCCCGAACCCGCGAGTTGGACGAGTCGCTGGCCCACCCAGGTGGTCACGCCGCTGGCGTCGAGGCCCTCGGACACCACGTAGAGCGACGCTATGAGGACAACCGCGGGGTCGCCGAAGCCGCTGAACGCCTGCGG
>JAUPKO010000126.1 GCA_030837395.1 Actinomycetota bacterium
ATCCTTACGACGCTCCTTGTCCGTCGGAATGCTACCTGCTAGGCCGACTTTTGTGATCTCCTCAAGGACTTCGCGAGTCTTCACCGAACGATCGAGCTTATCCCGAACAATCGCAATTCCCACGCCCAGTAGCAATCCCACCAGCAATCCGCCAAGCAGGTTTCGTTGAGGATTTGGCACTGACGGCGACGCTGGAATCCTAGCTCGTTGCTCCACGATGACCCGCGCGTCGGGTCTTGCACCTGGGTCCGGCGCCTCGAGTTCGCGCACCATTATGACAAACTCGTCAGACAACGCGTTCGCAATGTCTCGCGCACGAACGGGAGAATCATCGAGGACGTCGACGTCAATGAGGACCGTGTCTGGTTTTGCTTCCGCAGTCACATTTGCCTTCAGCTCTGAGGCGCTGGCATCCAGGTCCAGTTTCTCGATGGTTCGCTGGGCTAGCGTTTCGCCCATGAGCAGTTCCGTATAGGACAGCACTCGGTCCTGTGATAGCCGATTCCCCTGATACAAATCGCTGGCCGACTGGCCTGCCGAGGTGGAAACGAAGAGCCTCGTCGATGCCTGGTAGAGCGGAGTCTTCATTGCTGTATACAGACCGGCTAGGAGGACGGTAACCACGGTTGTGATCAGCACCGTCACCCACCTCGTACGAAGAACCTTCAGGGAGTCATGGAGATTCACTGCTGCCCCCTCGCCTTAGCTCGGCTCGCTTGATCAGCGTGCCCGATGGTCGTTTGATCACCAAGTCTCATTAAGGCTGCCGCCTGGTGGCCGCCGCCTCAATTGCGGCCTCAACACTGGGGGACTGAAATCACGGGAGAAACGTCGTCCACCAATGGTTGAATCGGAACCCTCGGCTCCCCCGAAGCCGTCGGTTCGGTGAGGCGGAACGTCAATTCCACGGACTGGCCGGCGGGGACCGCCACCTGGGCTTCAAAACTTGGACGACCGCGCTCGATCCGCTGCCAAACGCGAACTCTCTTGCCGTTTGCGAGGACGCTGCCCAATTGTGAGCCCTTGGTTGCGAGGAGGCGGACCGACGAGATCATCGTGCCCCTCGGTATTGCCCCCTGAATCTGTGGAAAGAACCCCATCCGCCCCGCAACGTACTCCGGTAAAGCATCGGGATTCTCTACCGCGTTGGTCAACCGGACTGTGACCGTCGAACGGCGGGCATCGCCACTACACCCATCCGCTACGTACTCGATCTGTCGCTTCAAGTAATAGTCGATCTTGTTGCCACCGAGATTGTTGACGACAACTTGGGCATAGGGCCCGGCGTCATCAGGAATGATGTGGGCAAGCGGCGTCTGTTCGAGCAACTTCTGCTCGGCGGGCACCGCACTCCACACCGCAATTCGGCGCTCGCTTACTGACCGCCCAAGCGCATCGAACAATTTGCGCGGCGATTCCACTGGCCCGGTGATTTTCTTGACGACCTCGGTGCCGATTTCCTGCAGGTACTGCTTTCGTGCGTCCTGATCTGTGGGAAATCGGATGTAGAGCGTCGACTCAGTAAGTTCTACTACGTTGTCCTTCGTCACCCTCTCACCGTCCGGCATAACCACAGGTCCGGTCGCCCCGAGGATGTAGCTCAGCGCAATCGGGTCGATGGCGATAGCACCGTCGACGCGCATCCCGGACTGCTGCTCCCACATCGACTTCCAGATCTGTGCCGCGAACGGAAAGTGTGCGCTCTGGTTGCTGTTACGCACATCAGTATACGGATTTGTGAATCCGTATTGCTCGTCGAATTCCGCGCCCAGCGAGATTGGTGCTACTGCCTCGGTAAGCGCGGCGTTGGTCCCCAAGTCCTCCACGCTCGGCTTGCCGTTGTCGAAACGCAGTATGCCAAAGGCTCCGAGCAGCCCCCCCGTGCCTCGGGCCTCGGCATTGGTCTGAAAGCCCATGAAGTAAGTGCGTGGGCCTTCGGCCCCCATCAGTGGAGGTGCCAGCTTCGCAGCCAGGGCAGCGTTCCCCATCAGCGTGGCGATGTCGGCTGTCTGAGCCTGAAGTTGCAATCGAGCGTTGCCGATTGCGGAGATGTACCGGGGATTCGAGATCGCTTGCGCTTCGGAATTGAGACGGGCGGCATCAGCGGCAATCTTGCTCAGCTCTGGCTCTTCTGCGCGCAACGCCTTCACGTCGAGTTGGCCGTTGGCAAGTAACTGATCCGGAGCGATAGCCGTGCCGGCGTCCGCTGTGGGTTTTAGTACAGAGGCGGCAAGACCCAGCACCACGTCGGAAATTTGCTGACCGGATTTGAATGGACTGCCCAGCCACGGTATTGCCGAAGCGACACTCCAGGATACGGAGTGTGTGGCATTACGCGCCTTGGCTGCGAATCCTTCTGCGTCGCTTGCTAACTGTGAGGCGCCTGCGGTGTTCCCCTGCAGCAGTGCATCTTTGGCCTGCTGTGCAGTGTCACGCGCTTGCTCGAGATTCGCCTTCGCGTCTTTCGCCGAGAGCGCGAGCAGACCGCCAAACGCCAATATGACGACGAGCACC
>JAUPKO010000127.1 GCA_030837395.1 Actinomycetota bacterium
AACAACCCCACCACGAAACCACCCTGCTGAGGGCCCTGCGCGAAACCTAACCATGGGGCCGACCGGTCATCCGGTCGGCCCCCTGGTTCGCACAATGTGCCAGGTAGTGGGCCCGGCGTACCACAATGCGAACCACCGCATCCCGGTCCCCGGCAATCCCCTACCCGTGCATGTGGCCAGGTCACTGGCGGTTTCCCGGTCGGTGTAGCGTCCCGGCGACCAACCCCGCGAGGTGGCCGGTCAAGCTGAAGTGCGGTTTCAGGTCCCCGGCGGGGCATGCCACAGATCCGTACCGGCTGCCGTCTGGAACGGTGCAGGTCAGGGCGGCCTTCGTGATGCCGTGATCGGGGCCCGCCGTCCCGGGCGCTGGCCGGTGGGGCGTCGGGATCGGTCACCTGGAGCGGGGCAGGCGTTCGAGAACGGCTGCGGCGAATCCGGGCGTGCCGGTCTTGCCGAGGTGCTCGACGAGGTCGTGCGGTGAGCGTGCCGGGCCGTGGCGGCCGGTCCGGGCGACGACGGCGTGGACAGCGGCCAGGACCGTGGTGGGTGCCAGGTCGAGGGCGTCGAGCAGGAAGCCGTCGGGGTGCTGGGTGGCGAGGCCGGGGGGCAGACCGGTGGTGAAGCCTCGCCGGTCGTTGGTGACGATGAGCTGCGCGCCGGCGGTGAGCGCGGCGGCGACGACGTGGGTGTCGTCGGGATCGGGGATGGTGATGGTCGGTAGGAGGTGGTCCCATCCGGTGGTCAGGGCGTCGGGGAAGGCGTGGCGCATTTGGTTGAGCAGGCGGGTGACGTAGGCGTCGACCTCGTCCGTCGCCCGGCCCTTGAGAGTGAGCAGGCGGGTGAGGGTGTAGGTGAGTTCGTCGAGACCCCCGCGGCGGCGCATTCGAGGAGGACGTCGCGTTGGGTGCTGGGTACCAAGACACAGGTGTCGAGCAAGGCGGTGAACATCGCGCCGGTCAGTTCCTGCCTCGTTGGGCCCGAGCCTCGGTGAGGATGGCGTGGACGGCGGCGGGGTCGGTGTCGTACAGGCCGAGTCGTCCGGTGTCGTCGACCATGTCGGCCAGAGCTTGCTCGGCCCGGCGCCGCTGGCGTTGACGGTAGTCGAGCAGGTCAGTCAGGCGGATGCGGCGGTGGCGTCCGGGACGGTCGAAGGGGATCTGTCCGGATTCCAGGAGTCGGACGACGGTCATGCGGGAAATGCCGAGCAGGTCGGCTGCTTCCTGGGTGGACAGGGCCAGGTGCTGCGGGGCGATGGTGACGGCCAGACCGGCTTGCATGGCCTCGGCGACCTGGGCCAACACGTCGACGATGGGTTCGGGCAGTGGCACCTCGTGTCCGTCGCCGAGGACGAGCCTGGGCCGTGGTTCGGCGATGTCGCGCCCTCGGGCTCGCAACGCGGCCACCAGGTCCAGGACGTCGTCCTGAGCGGCTGGCACGGGAAGGTAGGTGCGGTCGTCGAAGCTCGGTTCGGCAGTCTGCTCGCTCATAACGAACAGCATGTGCGAATTGAGCGGCTCGGTCAAGCGGCTGTGAGGGCTGGTCCGAGGTACCGGATCGGCGATGTCCGAGCGATCATCCTCGTGTCGGTGAGGGCGTTGGCCGGTCGACGCCGCTGAGGCTGTAACGGGGTGCCCCGGGCAGCGTCCCGGTCGGCCGTCGCGCGAGCGATCCCGGCGCGCTTTCCTCATTGGCCAGGCCATCCGGGAGCGGCGCCTTGATCAGCCGATCGTCGAACGATGCCAGACGTGCCCGTCCGTCGAGCGCGCTGAGCAGGACGCAGCTATCGGGCATCTTCAGGAGCGTCTGCGCACGTAGCTCGGCCAGGGTCGCCGCCGCGTCGGCGGGGAACTGCAACGTCTCCACCCCGAGGTCGCCGAGTGTCCGCAGGACCGTGTCGCAGCGACCGGCCCGGGTGGGGTCGACCAGGATCTCCGCGAGCGTCAGGAGATTGACGGCGAAGTCGTCGTCAATCTCCTGGGAGAGCAGGGCCACGGCCCGCTCGTGGTGCGCGTTGGCGGCGTCCAGGAAGGCGATCACTCGGGCCAGTCCTCCCGCAAGTCAGCCAGGTAGTTCACGGGGTAGACGCCAGTCAGGGCGCCGGCATGCCGCTGGAGAGCGTCGAGCCTGCTGCTGCGGTACTCACGCTGTCGGACCACGATGGCGCGGTGACCCTCCAGGGCCAACCGGGTGATCAGCTGGCCACGGCTGACCCGGGGCCAGCGGAGTGCTGCTTCGTCCAGGGCTGCGGCGAGTTCGTCGGTCTCGGTGACCTGATGGCGGGGCCGGGTGGTCGGCATCCCAGAAGTGAAACACCTCACATCTCAGGTGGTACACCGATCATGTCGGGGCAGAGAACAACCCGTTCCGCCAGCACCTCGATGACCGGCAAGGCGGGAGTGCCTGCAACAGACCACGAATTCACACAATGTGTCAGTTTGTGGCCCGGCCTACCGCAATGCGAACCACCGCATCCCGGCCCCCTGCACTCCCCTACCCGTACATTTGGCCAGGTCACGGACCGCATCGGTGGCGTCGTAAATGATCGACAGACCAGGAGCGTGCTCTCGTGCGATCGGAAGGAGATCCCGTCGGACCCGCGATCTCGAACGTCTCATCGGCTTCGGGGACTCCGGTCTACTCGTCGTCTCTTGCCAAGGCGACTTCGACCTCGCCTCCTCGGACGACCGGTTCAGTCTGCACGGCCTGCGCACGGTACGCGGAAACCTCTGGCAGGCCCGCCAGGTCGCCGACGTCCTGAGGAAGCCCTGGGTCGCTGGGCTGCTGACCTTCCACGGCACCGTCGCAGGCCAGTACACGGACTACGAGCCAATGGCGCCCGACGAGGAGCACGAGACCCTGCGTGCCAAGTTCGAGACGGTGGGCGGGACCGCCGCCCGGCAGACCGCTCTGGAGGAGATCACCAGCAAGTGGAACGGCGGCGACGTCGACACCCGACGCGCCCTCATCCGCCGCATGGCACCACGCGGACTCGTCCTACTCGTCCCACCCGACGGGCGCGCACCCCACACCATCCCCGCGAAGGACAGGATCGCCATCATCTGACGGTCGTGCATCTGTGGCGGGGTTTCGGCATGCCCAGGGGATATTGGTTCGGAGCCGGAGGCAGGTGTGGCTGTTCGCGGGATCTGACCTGGGGAAACGCACTATTCTGCGTTATTTTGTATGGATGCGCGGTATTGATGATGCTCTCACGGTGGGCGAGCGGATTGCTTTCTACCGTGTTCGGCGTGGCCTGACTCAGCAGCAGCTCGGGGTGTTGGTGGGGCGCTCGACGGAGTGGGTCAGTTCGATCGAGCGCGGGCGTCGCGAGGTGCGCCGCATGGATGTCCTGAGTCGTACCGCGTCCGCGTTACGAGTGACGCTGCCGGACGTGGTCGGGGCACCTGTGCTTGCGGAGACCGAGCCGGAACAGGACAACGTGCCCGCCGTTCGCGATGCCCTGATGACCCCGCAGCGTCTGTCGCGTGTCCTGTACGCCGATGATCCGGCGACCGGTGCATCCGGCGCTGCGGTCGGTGCGGCGGGTCGTTACTGCGAGCATGTGTGGGGTGGTTACCAGGCGGGGGCGATCGGCTCGGTCCTGGCCGCGCTGCCCACTCTGCTCGGCACCGCGCGGGAGCTGGAGCGTGGCGACAGCGTGGACGGGTGGAAGGTCTCCGCGCGGGTCCACCACCTCGCGGCGACCACGCTGAGCAAGATCGGCGAGAGCGACCTCGCGTGGCTGGCCGCCGAGCGCGCCGTGCAGGCGGCGGAAGCGTCGGGAGACCCGCTGTCGCTGGCCTCGGCGGCCCGGGCCGCCACCCACGCCCTGCTGGCGAACGGGCGGTACGACGACGCCCTCGGCCTTGGGGACCGGGCGGCCGACTGGTTGGCCGGGAGCTGTCCGACGGACGATCCCGAGGCGGCCTCCCTGGCGGGAATGCTGCACCTGCGGGCCGCCGTGGCCGCGGCCCGGCACAACGACCGCCCCGCGACCGCCGACCTGCTCGACCGCGCGGAGGCCGCGGCCCGGATCGTGGGCCGGGACGCGAACCTGTGGCGCACGGCGTTCGGTCCGACGAACGTGGCCGTCCACCGCATCGCCGTCGCCACGGACCTCGGTGACCTGCTCTTCGTCTGCGAACAGGGCCCCCGGATCGACGCGTGCGCCCTTCCCGTGGAGCGGCGGGCGGCACTGCTGATCGACGTGGGGCGGGCTCAGTCGATGCTTGGCCGCGACGAGCAGGCTATGTCGAGCCTGCTAGAGGCCGAGTCGATCGCGCCCCAACTGGTGCGCCATGCCACCACTGTCCGTGAGAGCGTGCGCGGGATGTACCGGCGGTCCGGGCACACCGGGGCCTCGACGGCCCTGATGCGCTTCGCCGAGCGCTGCCGGGCCGCGAGCTGACCTGCCGGCCCCCGCGCCACAGGCGCCAGGGTCGGCCCAAGGAGATGGAGAACGTTGACCAGGACCGTGGGATTGGTGGTGTGCGCCGCCGGCGGCGCGTTGGAGGCGACCGGCGGGCTGGTCGCTCCGCTGGTGGCGGCGGGGCACCGGGTCGCGGTGACGCTGACCCCGACCGCAGCGCCGTGGTTCTCGCCGTCGGACCTGGATTCGCTCGCACGGTTCACCGGGCTGCCCGTGCGCTGGCAGCCCCGCCTGCCCCATGAGCGCAGCCCCCATCCGCGCATCGACTGCTACGTCGTGGCACCCGCCACGGCCCACATCGTCGCCAAACTCGCCACGGGCGCCGCCGACACCCAGGCCCTGACCCAGGTCAGTGAGGCCCTGGGCACCGCCACCCCGGTCGTCGTCTTCCCCCGTGTCAACGCCGCCCACACCCGCCATCCCGCCTGGGAGGAGAACACCGCGCGTCTGCGCCGGGCCGGTGTGCGGCTGGTCGAGGGGCCGGAGGTCTGGCCGCTGCACGAGCCCCGGCAGGGGCCCCCGACCCGGTCGTTGCCCTGGTCGCACATCCTCGCGGCCGTCGAGGACGCGCTGCGGGCGGCACCTGCCCTCTGACAGAAGTCCACTCGACGGGGGTACCCGGACATTTTGTCCGGGTACCCCCGCTTTTCTCGTGTTCACATGGTCACCGAGGCGTTACGGCAGGCAAGGAACAGATCCGTGCCGGGCGCTGACGCGCGTTCTCGCGCAGACGACCACGGGCTTCACCGCGCCGGTCACGGTCGGGGCCTGCCGAGCATGAGGAGAGGTCGATGACGCACAGTTCTGTCACGACGCCGCCCTTCGACGGGCACGGCGAAGAACCCGGATCGCCCAGGGCGCGGGTGTGGGCCCAGATCGTCGACCAGCACGCCTTCTGGATCGCGGTGAACCCGGTCCAGGGCTGCCCCAAGGGGTGCGCCTACTGCTTCCTGCGCCATCGCGGGCAGACCCGCGTGGCCCCGGTGCGGCTGTGCTCCCCACGCGAGGCCGTGCAGATGCTGCTCGCCTCGGACCTCTACGCGCCCGAGCGGGCGGTGGCGTGGTTCACCTGGACCGACGTGATGGCGACCGCTTCCTCACGCCGCTACCTCCACGAGGTGCTGACGGAACTGGCCGAGCGGGCTGCGACGAACACCACCGTCCTGATCACGAAGTGTGAGATCCCCGAGGAGACCGTCGGGCAGATCGTCGCGGCGCGCGCTTCGGGCGTCCCGGTGGTGGTCTACCTCAGCTACTCCGGGCTCGGAGCGGACGTCGAGGTGGGCATCCGCCACGAGGCGGCCCTGGGAAACTTCGCGCGGCTGCACGAGGCGGGCGTACCGATCGTGCACTACTGGCGTCCCGCCCTGCCCGCCAGCGCCACACCGCAGATCATGGCCCGTGTCCTGGACATCGCCGCGCGCTACGCGACGTGCACGGTAGCCGCCGGGCTGAAGGTCGAGCCCGCCGACCGCGAACGGCTCACCGGCCTGTGGCCCGAACTGGCGGACCTGGAGGGCGCCGAACGCGCAGAAGGGGTGTACCCGCAGGCGTTCTGGGACTTCATCCACGGCCCGGCGCCGCGCGCACTGGACCATCCCCTGTTCCACACCAACTCCTGCGCCCTGGCCCTCGTCCGTGAGCAGACAGACCGCTTCGGCGTGCACGGCTCGCCCGTGTGCGCACAGCGCAACCGCTGCCCCGCCGCCCAGCGGGACCGGTGCGCCGCCGCAAAGACCGGAGCACCGACCTCACAGCAGGTCCGCTCGGCGTTGACGCACAGGGGCCTGGACGGGCTCGCGTTCACGTTCGACGCCGCCCGGCGTCTGCTGATCCTGCACGGACAGGCGTCGACCCGCGTGGCCTCTGCACTGACGCAGGACCTGCGGTTGAGGGTCCAGACCGACGGGCAGGGGCCGGACACCTACTGGTCCTCCGGCACCACCGGCGCCCGACCCATGATCGTTTCCGGAGGCGAACAGTGATCGCGGGCACGGCCCGGACCCGCATGGTGGAGGTCACGACGCGGCTACGCCTGGGCTTCGCAGTGACGGCGCCGCGCCCCTGGGAGGCGACCACGGCAGCCTGCGAGCTGCTCGTGCAGTGCGGCCACGTCGTCCAGTGTCTGGCAGGTGTGGACGACGTGGCCCTGGGCTCGCTGGCCGATCCGCGCCGACCACTGGGTGGCCTCGGCGACGAGATCGCCGACGTCGCACTCGGCGCCTTGAGCGTGGCCGTGCTGACCGGGCAGGAGCCCTCGGAGGAGGACCTCGCCGCAGCCGAACGCTGCCTGCCCGTCCCGGACGCGACGCCCGCCCTGGCCGGGGCGGGCCCGGTGCTGGTGGCCGCCGGTCAGCTCGCCGAGGCATCCATGATCGCCACAGGGCTGCGGCACCGCCCTGTGGGCGACCCGCCGGACGTGCGTACCGCCTGCGCGAGGGTCCTGGTCGCGGCGGACCGGATGGCGATGACGCACGACCTGGACCTGACGCAGGAGTTCGAGCGGATGGCCGCCGACGCCGCACGCTTCCTGACCGCCCGCTTCGGCGTCGCCCCGATCACCCCCGGCAGGGCGTCATGACCGCGGTGCGCCGCGCCGGGACGCAGGTGGCCAAGACCCTCGACCGCCGCCACCTGTCCGGCGCGCTGCGCCTGGAACACGCGACCGGCGCTCACGCCAGCGGCTACCTGGCGGACCTGCGGGCCGTCGGGGTCGCCCTGCCCGACGAGATCACCGTCACGTCGCATGACGGTGAGATCGGCGTGCGCCACCGGTGGGTCGAGGGGACCGCGCTGCGGGACCTGGCCGCCAGCGCCCCCGAGGAGTTCGTCGACGCGACATTTCAGATCGCCTCCTGGGTCGACGCCCTGCGCCACACCTCGTCGCGGCTGGACACCAACCTCGACAACTTCGTCGTCGACTCCGCCGACGGCCGCATCACCTGCGTGGATGTGCTGCCGCCGATCCGCACGGACCTGGCACGCACCCCCGCCAGCCCGTGGCAGGAAATCATCACCGGCCTGTGTCTGGACACCGACACCACCTTGTGCGCCCTGGCCGGCTACGCACACCGCGCCCTGACCACGACCGCAGACACCGACTTGACCTCCATCACGCGGGCCGCGGTGCGCTCCCTGTGCCGCGGACACAGCTCGAACTCGCTGTCGGCCGACTGGTTCCACTCCCGCCTGCTGGCCAGCGAGCACCCAGAGGACCCCCACGCACGTCGCCTGTGGGACGCCACCTCGGTCAGCGCCCTGATCCGCACACCCCCGCCAGCGCGCCCCGCGCGCCTGGCACGGGCCCTGGAACTGATCCGCACCAGCCCCCGGGAGCACTCATGACGACCATGACCGCCGACGACGTCCGGCACCAGGTGCTCGGCGGCGTGCCGCTGCGACTGATCCTGCCCCGATGCCTCGCCGCCGCGACCATCGCGCAGATCGACAGCTCCATGGCGGCCGGCGGCCCACCGGCCCCGGGCACGACACCGTGGACGATCGCCGCTGTCGTCGACACCGAGGCCGTCGCCCGGCAGGCGAAGGCCGCGACCCACGACCCGACCGTCGAACCGGTGCCGGGCGTGCGCCTGGCCACACGGGCCACCAGCGACATGATCACCTACACCGTGATCGGCGACGACATGGAACACCGGCCCGGCGCCTGGACCCTTGCCATGCGCGGACGACGCCTCCTGCTGACCACCGCGACACCCGAGAACCTCCCGAGCTACGTGCTGAGGATCATCCGCGAGATCCTCATCCGCCACGGGGAGAACACCGGTTCCACCCTCTTCCACGCCGCAGGCGTCACCCTCGACGGGCGCGCCGTCCTGATCGTCGGCCCGCCCTTGGCCGGGAAGTCAACGCTCCTGGCCTGCGTGCTGCACTGCGCGAAAGGACGAGCGGCGCTGATGTCGAACGACCGCGTCCTCGTCCACGACCGCCACGCGAGAGCGGTGCCACTGCCGGTGGGACTCGCGCGCGGAACCTTGGACGCCTTCACCGAGCTGCGCCTGCTCGTGCCCGAGAGCGACCGGATCGTCCTGGAGGACAGATTCGCCACCCGCCACAAGACCACCCTGACCGCTGCCGCATTCGCCGCCGCCTTCGGCTCCCCGCTGGCCCCGGGCGGCAGCATCGACCTCGTCCTCGCACCGGCCCTCACCCACGACGCCCAGGTCACGACCGTCACCAACCTGGACGCCGAGGAGACCGCGCGCCTGCTGAACGAAGCCTGCTACACACCGCACGACGAGTTCTGGCGCCCCTGGTTCGCGCCCCGGGAGCACACCGCGGACGCGCTGCGTCAGCGCAGCACCCAGCACTGCCAGACCCTGGCCCGCGACGTGCCCGCCGTCAGGATCACACACGGAGTAGGCGGCGACCACGGAAACCTCCTCGACGCCGTGACAACCGCAATCGGAGACCTGCTGTGAACTCCACGGACGCCCCGTGCCCAGCCGTGATCACCGCGGCCGGGCATGCCACCCGCTTCGCGCCCTTCAGCCGCTACTGCGCCAAGGAGATGCTGCCGCTGGGCTGCGAACCGGCCCTGGGTCATGTGATCGGCGAATGTCTCGCGGCCGGGGCCGACCCCGTCTACGTCATCACCCGCCCCGACGACACCCAGGTCGGCGCCTACTGCGCCGACCTGCACCGACGCGGACTGCCTGTGACCGCGATCCCTGAGGACACCTCCCACGGCTACGGCAACGCCGCCGGACTGCTCACCGTCGCCGACCGGCTCCGCGAGCACGACACGTTCCTCGTCGCCTTCGGCGACGACCTCCTCCTGACCGACACCCCCGGCCGCGACCTCGCCACCATGCGATGCCACGCCCAAGACACCGGCGCCAGCGTCATCGCCGCGCAACTCGTGCCCCACCACGACATCGGCGGCTTTGGCGTCCTGGACACCACAGGCCCCGGAACCGACCGCGTCATCGGCATCCGCCAACGACCCCACCCCGACACCGTGGCAGAACCCCTCGCCCTCGTCTCACGGCTCGCCCTGCACCCGGACATCCTGACCCTGCTACGGCCCCGCAAGGACGCCCGAGACGAGATCGACCTCGGCCTCGCCGCCGACGAACTGTCCCGCGTCACACCGGTGGAAGCTCACCGGCTCAGAGCAAAATGGGTCACCGTCGGCGCCCCGGAACAGTTCCACCACGCCCTGAACGCCTACTGGGCCCAACCCGCCGAGCACCGCGACGCCGCCACGGCACCCCTACACCCCGCGAAGGACACCACATGCTGATCGACGTCTTCACCGACCGCTACGAGAGCGCCGGAACCGCCCAGAAGAAGGAGGCGCACGTCAAGGGCCTGTGGCACCGCACCTTCTCCTGCCTGGTCACCGACCCCGTCCGGCGCACCGTCCTGCTGCAGAAGAAGTCCCCCGACCGCTACGTCTTCGACCGCCCCGACTACGCCGACATCACCGTGGGCGGCCACTACGAGGCCGGCGAGACCATCGCGCAAGGGGTCCGCGAACTCCACGAGGAACTCGGCCTCACCACGGTCACCTACACCGACCTGCACCCCATCGGCGTGCGCCAGACCGCCGTCACTCTCGCCCCCGAGTGGATCGAACGCGAATTCCAGCACTGGCACCTACTCGCCCACACCGGCGGGCTCGCCGCGATCCCGCTCGCCGACGCCGAAGTCACCGGTCTGGTCGAGATCAGAATCGACG
>JAUPKO010000128.1 GCA_030837395.1 Actinomycetota bacterium
GTGGTCAGCAGGTGGCGCTCTCCGTCCTGGGCGATCCGATCACCGATGAGGTTCAGCAAGCAGTTGACTCCGCCGCCACCGACGTCAACACCGAGCTCGGTGGTTGAGCGGCGCTGCGGGTGAGCGCGGGCCACTAGACTGCCCACGTGACAGTTCAAGACATTCGGCTCTTCGGTGACCCCGTCCTGCGCACCCCCGCCGTGCCCGTCGACACCTTCGACAAGGAACTTCGAGTGCTCGTGCGCGATCTCGCCGAGACGATGGAGGCCGCCCCCGGGGCCGGGCTGGCCGCGCCGCAGATCGGCGTCAGTTTGCGGGTATTCACCTACAACGACGGCAGTGGGGTCGGCCACCTGATCAATCCCTCGCTTGACCTCTCCGACGAGACACAGGACGGCCCGGAGGGCTGCCTTTCGCTGCCTGACCTGACTTTCGACACCAAGCGGGCCTGGCGGGTGGTGGCCAAGGGTTTCAACGAGCACGGCGAACCCGTGACGCTGGAGGGAACGGAGTTTCTGGCCCGCATCGTGCAGCACGAGACCGACCACCTCGACGGCGTCCTGTTCATCGACCGCCTCGACCGCGAGGCGCGCAAAGAAGCGATGAAGCTGATCCGCGAGTCCGAGTGGTTCGGCCAGGCACCGTCGGTCAAGTTCAGCCCGCATCGAGGGCAGTTCGAACTGTGAGGCTGGTCTTCGCTGGAACGCCGGCTGCTGCGGTGCCCTCCCTGCGCGCCCTGGCCGAATCCCCGCACGAGATCGCGGCTGTGCTGACCCGGCCCGATGCGCCGAAGGGACGCGGTCGCACTCTTGCGAGATCGCCGGTGGGAGAGCTGGCCGACGAGTTGGGCATCGACGTGCTCACCCCCGGCCACCCGCGGGACGAAGCCTTCGTCGCGACCTTGCGTGAGTTGGCTCCCGACTGCGTCCCCGTGGTCGCCTATGGCGCGCTGGTGCCGCCGCCGGTCCTGGCGATCCCCCGGATCGGCTGGGTCAATCTGCACTTCTCGCTGCTCCCCGCGTGGCGGGGTGCAGCTCCGGTGCAGCATGCGGTGCTGGCCGGCGACGAGATCACCGGCGCCACCGCCTTCCTGTTGGAGGCGGGGATGGACACCGGGCCGGTGTTCGGCATGCTCACCGAAACCATCGGCCCGCACGACACCGCCGGCGACGTGCTGGATCGGCTGGCCGAGAGCGGTGCGGAATTGCTGCGGGCCACCATGGATGCCCTCGCCGCCGACCGTCTCACCGCGGTGCCCCAACCCACAGACGGCGTCAGTTACGCACCTAAACTCGAGGTGGCCGATGCCCGCGTCGACTGGACCGCCCATGCCATGCGGGTGGACCGGTTGGTGCGGGCCTGCACCCCCGCGCCCGGTGCCTGGACGACGTTCCGCGAGGCCCGCGTCAAGCTCGGACCGGTGCGCCTGGCGGCCGACGTGCCCCCGCTGCCGCCGGGGTCATTGAGCGTTGCGAAGTCCCGGGTGCTGGTGGGCACCGCCACCGTCCCGGTTGAGCTCGGCGAGGTGCAGCCCGTGGGCAAGCGTCCGATGGCTGCGGCCGACTGGGCGCGCGGGGTGCGAATCGCCGACGACGAGACGTTCGCGTGACCCGGGACGGTCGGGGGCCCCGGAAGGTCGGGAAGCGGCAGGACGGCCGGCAGGCCCGACCAGCCGCGGCCGACCCGGCTCGGCGGGCGGCGTACGACGTCCTGCATGAGGTCGGCTCATCGGACGCCTACGCCAACCTCACGATGCGGCTCGTCTTCGCCGACCGGCGGCTGACGACCCGCGACGCCGGCTTCGCCACCGAACTGGTGATGGGCGTGCTGCGCCATCGCGGGACGCTGGACGCGGTACTGGCCGCCGCGGTGGACCGGCCGCTGGCCAAACTCGACCCGCGGGTGCTTGATGTGCTCCGGTTGGGGGCCTATCAGCTCCTGTTCCTGGGCACGGCGCCGCACGCGGCGGTCGGCAGTTCGGTGGATCTGGCCGGCGAGGTGTGCGGGCCCGGGCCCAAGGGCCTGGTGAACGCGGTGCTGCGCACGGTCGCCCGGCGCGACCTGGCTGACCACCTGGCGCAGGTCACCATGGACCTGACCCCGGCCGAGGCGATGGCCGTGCGCACCTCCCACCCCGCCTGGATCGTGTCGTCCCTGCGCGACGCCCTCGGTGGCGACGACGAGGCGCTGGCGGCCCTCCTGGCCCGCAACAACGACGTCCCGACAGTCACCCTGGCGGCTCGCCCGGGCCGGATCAATCGCGACGACCTTCTCGCGCTGGCTCCCGATGGCGCTGAATCGGGGGCCTGGTCGCCCTATGCGGTTCGGCTACGCCACGGCCGCCCCGGCGACCTCGCCCCGGTGCGCGATCACCGAGCGGGGGTGCAGGACGAAGGCAGCCAACTCATGGCCCTGCTGCTGGCAGATGCGCCGCTGACCGGGGTGGATCGCACCTGGCTCGACCTGTGCGCCGGGCCCGGTGGCAAGGCTGCCCTGCTCGCCTCGCTGGCGCACGAGAGGGACGCCGCCTTGCTCGCCGTGGAACCTCGCGCGGCCCGTGCCCGCCTGGTTGCACAGGCGCTCGCAGGCGCCCGGGCCACCGCGGTGGTGCAGGCCGATGGTCGCGCCGGACCTTGGCAGCCAGACACCTTCGACCGGGTGCTGGTCGACGCCCCCTGCACCGGCCTGGGCGTGCTGCGCCGGCGCCCCGAGGCCCGCTGGCGGCGCACCCCGGCCGACGTCGCCGCCCTCACGACGCTGCAACGAGCCCTGCTGCACGCCGCAACCGATGCCGTTCGACCGGGTGGCCTGGTCGCCTATGTCACATGCTCACCGCACATCGCTGAGACCGACCTGGTGGTCGACGATGTGCTGGCGTCGCGTTCGGACCTGGTGGAGGTCGACGCCCGGGCCGGATTGCCGACGGCTGCGACCGCAGCGGCGGGTGGCGGGCCGCGTGTTCGCCTATGGCCGCACCTGCACGACACCGACGGGATGTTCGCCGCCCTGCTGCGCAAGAGGTGAGCCGACTGTCGGCACTACGCTGGCCGCCATGGGACTTCAGATCTCGCCGAGCATTCTGTCGGCCGACTTCGCTCACCTCGCGGCCGAGTGCCAGGCGGTGTCCGGCCATGCCGACTGGCTGCACGTTGATGTGATGGACAACCACTTCGTGCCGAACCTCACCTTGGGGTTGCCGGTGGTCGAGTCGCTGCTCGCCGCGGTGGACACACCCGTGGACTGCCACCTCATGATCGCCGATCCCGATCGCTGGGCCCCGGCCTATGCCGAGGCGGGGGCAGGAAGCGTCACCTTCCACATCGAGGCCGCCCACGCCCCCATCCGCCTGGCCAGGGAGGTGCGCCGACTCGGCGCCCGCGCCGGGATGGGCCTCAAACCCGCCACGCCGGTGGAGCCCTACGCCGACATGCTCTGCGAGATCGACATGCTGTTGCTGATGACGGTGGAGCCAGGCTTCGGCGGGCAGTCCTTCCTGGACTTCGTCGTGCCCAAGATTCGTCGCGCCCGCGAGTTGATCGCCGGCCGTGACGTCGACGTCTGGCTGCAGGTGGACGGCGGAGTCGACCTGCGCACTATCAGCCTCTGCGCCGAGGCCGGCGCCAACGTGTTCGTCGCCGGCTCCAGCGTGTACGGCACAGGTGACCCGGCCGACGCCATCGACAAGTTGCGGGCCGCGGCCACCGCCGCAGTCGGTGCCGGACCGTGACCCTCTCCGACGTCGAGCAGGCCGCGCTGGAGCGGGCCTTCGAGTTGGCACGCAACTCCGGGGTGGTGCACGGGCCCAATCCTGCCGTCGGGGCGGTGCTGCTGGCCCCCGACGGCACTGTGGTGGCCGAGGGTTGGCACGAGGGTGCCGGCACTGCGCACGCCGAAGCCGTGGCCCTCGCCGCTGCCGGGCAGAACGCGCGCGGTGCCACGGCCGTGGTCTCGTTGGAACCCTGCGCCCACCACGGCCGCACGCCGCCGTGTGCTCACGCCCTTAGCCGGGCCGGGGTGGCCCGGGTGGTGTTCGGCCAGCGCGACCCCAATCCGGCCGCGGCTGGGGGTGCCGAGGTGCTGCGCGGGGCCGGCGTCGACGTCAGCGGTCCGCATCGGGCCGACGAGGCGCGAGCTATCAACGAGGAGTGGAGTATGGCCGCCGAACGTGGTCGACCGGTGGTCACCTGGAAGGTCGCGGCCAGCCTCGATGGTCGCATCAGCGCCGCTGATGGCACCTCGCAGTGGATCACCTCAGCGCAGTCCCGGGAGGCCGCCCACCAACTCCGAGTCGCCAGCGACGCGGTGCTCACCGGCACAGGCACGGCGCTGCTGGACCGGCCTCGGCTGACCGCCCGCCCCGGTGGCCAGGAAGCGCCGAGGCAGCCCCTGCGGGCAGTCATGGGACTCACCCCCCTGCCCGCTGGGCACCCCCTGACGGACGCGATGCTGCTGCGGACGCGGGACCCGCAGGAGGCGCTGCACCTGCTGTGGCAGGCCGATGTGCGCCGTGTCATGCTCGAATGCGGCCCCCGGTTGGCAGGGGCCTTCCTGGACGCCGACCTGGTGGACCGAGTCGTGTGGTTCACGGCGCCGATCATGCTCGGCCCGTACGGCTTGGCCGTCGCCGACGGCGGTCCCACGACGCTGGCGGACGCGGTGACGTGGCAGGTGGTCAAATGTGGCCGCAGCGGAGTGGACATTCGGCTGGACTTGGTGCGAAGGGAGCAGTGATGTTCACCGGAATCGTGCAGGACACCGGCGTGGTGGTGGCGGTCGAGGATTTGACCGATGAGGCCCGCCGGTTGCGGATCCGCAGTGCCGTCGTGGCAACGGGAGCCCGGCCGGGAGAGTCGATCTGCGTCGCGGGTGTGTGCCTGACGGTGGTCGAGCCCGACGGCCCCGAGTTCGGCGCCGACGTGATGAAGGAGACGCTGGAACGAAGTTCGCTGGGGCTGCTGGGGGTGGGGGACCGGGTCAACTTGGAGACGGCCATGGCCGTCGGCGACCGCTTCGGCGGGCACATCGTGTCCGGCCACGTCGACGGCAGGGCCGAACTGCTCGAGCGCACCGATAGCGAGCATTGGCGGGTGTTGCGCTTCGCGCTGCCGGTGCAGTTGCGCCGCTTCGTGGCTGAGAAGGGCTCGATCACCCTCGATGGGGTGTCGTTGACGGTGGCCGAGGCGGGCGCGGACTGGTTCACGGTCTCGTTGATACCGACCACCCTGGCCGAGACCACCCTCGGCGCCATGGTTCCCGGGGACCTGGTCAATGTCGAGATCGACATGCTTGCCCGGTACGTCCAGCGGCTATTGGAGCACCAGTGATCCCTTACGACGACCTGTACGGCGACGATCGGCGACCGCGCCAGCCCCGCCGCCCGACACCGCCGCCAACCCCCACGCCGGCCCCACCCATAGCCGCCCCCGGCGAGGTGGGTCTGGACCCCATCGCCTCGGCGATTGCCGCGATCGCAGCGGGTCAGCCGGTGGTGGTGGTCGACGACGAGGACCGGGAGAACGAAGGCGATCTGATCGCCGCCGCACAACTGGCCACCCAGGACACCCTCGCCTTCATGATCCGCCACACCTCCGGCGTGATCTGCGTGCCCATGGTGGGACAGGACCTCGATCGGCTCGCGCTGCCGCCCATGACCGCGGTGAACGAGGATGCCAAGGGCACCGCCTATGCCGTGAGTGTGGATGCCCGTGACGGCGTCAGCACCGGGATCAGCGCCGGCGACCGCGCCCGCACCGTGCGGGTGTTGGCGGACTCCGCCACCGAACCGTGGGAGATCACCCGGCCCGGCCACGTGTTTCCGCTGCGCGCGGTGCCCGGCGGGGTGCTGCAGCGAGCCGGCCACACCGAGGCTGCCGTGGACCTCGCCCGCCTCGCGGGCCTGAACCCGGCCGGTGTCATCGCCGAACTCGTCACCGACGAGGGGGGCATGATGCGAGCCCCAGCCTGCCGCCGGTTCGCCGACGAGCACGGCCTGGTGATGGTGTCGATCGCGGACCTGATCGAATACCGGCGTCGCACTGAGACCCAGGTCCGACGGATCACCGAAGCCCTGCTGCCGCTGCCGCAGGGCGAGTTCCGGGCCGTGGGCTACGAGTCGACCATCACCGGCCACGACAGTGTCGCGCTGGTGATGGGCGAGCTCGGCGACGGCCACGATGTGCTGGTGCGGGTGCACTCGGAATGCCTGACCGGCGATGTGTTCGGCTCCCTTCGGTGCGACTGCGGCCCGCAACTGCATGCCGCGCTGGAGAGGATCGCCGCCGAGGGCCGGGGCATCGTGCTCTACCTGCGCGGGCACGAGGGCCGCGGTATCGGCCTGATGCACAAGCTGCGGGCCTACCACCTGCAGGACGAGGGTGCCGACACCGTGGACGCCAACCTTGAACTCGGTCTGCCCGCGGACGCTCGGGAGTACGGCACCGGCGCGCAAATCCTTGCCGATCTGGGGGTACTGTCCATGCGGCTGCTCACCAACAACCCGGACAAACGCGCCGGCCTCAGCGGTTTCGGGCTGGAGATTCTGGATCGCGTGCCGTTGGCAGTGACCCCGAATCCGCACAACGAGTTCTACCTGCGCACCAAACAGGCCAGAATGGGCCACGTACTGGAATTCGACGCCCCCGACGATGCCGAGGACACGGACGATGGAGGACATTCATGAGTGGTGAGGGGACCCCGTCGCCGGAGTCGTTCGACATCGACGGCGGCCTCGACGTGGCCATCGTCGCCGCTCGCTGGCACGCCGACGTGCAGGAGTCGTTGGCGGCCAGTGCCGTCGCCGAATGCGCTCGCCACGGCATCACGGCCGCCGTGCACTGGGTGCCGGGCACCTTCGAGATTCCCGTCGTGGTGCGCCGGCTGGCGGTCAGCCACGACGCGGTCATCGCCTTGGGCACGGTGATCCGCGGCGGCACGCCACACTTTGAGTATGTGTGCGAGTCGGTCACGTCCGCGCTCACCCGCATCCCATTGGACACGGGCACACCGGTGGGTTTCGGAATCCTCACCTGCGACGACCTCGCGCAGGCGTTGGACCGAGCCGGGCTGCCCGATTCGACCGAGGACAAGGGCGCCGAGGCGGCCGCGGCAGCCCTCGCCACCGCGACCCTGTTGCGGCGTCTGACAATCTAGAGCCCGTGAAAACGTTCGACGGACTCTATGCCGAGTTGCTCGACCGCGATCGAGAGCGCCCAGCGGGCTCGATCACCACAGCCCTGCTCGAAGGGGGTGTGCACACCGTGGGCAAGAAGGTCGTGGAGGAAGCCGCCGAGGCGTGGATGGCGGCGGAGTTCGAGGGTTCGGCCCGCACCGCCGAGGAGATCGCCCAGTTGCTGTACCACGTGCAGGTGTTGATGATCGCGGCCGGCGTAACGCTGGACGACGTGTACGCCGAACTGTGAAAGGACACCACACCATGTTGCGCGTTGCCGTGCCCAACAAGGGCGCGCTCTCCCAGCCCGCCCGCGAGATGCTCGTGGAGGCTGGATATCTGGGCAGTTCCAGCCCGCGTGAGTTGATGGTGCACGATCCGGTCAACGACGTCGAGTTCTTCTTCCTGCGGCCCAAGGACATCGCCACCTACGTCAGCACCGGCACCCTCGACATGGGCATCACCGGCCAGGACATGCTCATCGAGTCCGGCCGCCCCGCCGAACCGCTGATGGAGCTCGGCTTCGGCGGCTCCACCTTTCGGCTGGCAGTGCCCGGCAAACGGATCGAGCAGCCGGCCCAGTTGGCCGGTGCCCGGATCGCCACGAGCTATCCCACACTGCTGGCCGGGTGGCTGGCCGACCATGGCCTTGCGGCCACCATCGTCAAACTCGACGGTGCCGTGGAGAACGCCGTCCGGCTGGGGGTGGCCGACGCGATCGCAGATGTGGTGGACACCGGCACCACCTTGCGGCTGGCGGGCCTGCGGATCATCGGCGAGCCCTTGCTGCGCAGCCAGGCGGTGCTGGTGCGCTCGCCGCGTGCCCGCAGGGACCAACCCATCGCCACGTTCGTCCGCCGCCTGCAGGGTGTGATCGTGGCCCGCACATATGTGCTGGTCGACTACGACATCCCGGCCGACATGGTCGACCAGGCATGTGCGGTGACCCCAGGGCTGGAGTCCCCCACTGTGTCGCCGTTGCGCGATCAGGCCTGGGTGGCGATCCGCGCGATGGTGCCGAGGGCCGATATCCACACGGTGATGGACGATCTGTTCACCCTCGGTGGTCGTGGCATCCTCGTCACGGACATCCACGCCTGCCGATTGTGAGTCACGCCCCCGGCGGCAGCCAGCGCTGCACCATGAGGTCGAGGTCTGCGAGCCGGAAGGGTTTGGCCAGGAAGTCGCTCATGCCGAATCGTCGGCACTTCTCCCAGTGCCCCTCGCCGCCATCGGCGGTGAGCGCGACGATCGGCGTAACGGCCGCCCGGGCACCGGCCTGTCCGGACCGGATCCTCGCCGTCGCCTGATAGCCGTCGAGGTTGGGCATGTTGCAGTCCATGAACACCAGGCCGAACTCGCCATCGGCCAAGTGTGCGAGCGCATCGAAGCCGTCGACCGCCTGATCGGTGTCCAGCCCGAGCCGTGCCAGCATCGCGGCGGCGAGTTGGCGGGTCGCCGAGTTGTCATCCACCAGCAGCACCCGCCGGCCAAGGTCTCGACCGTGGGCGACCGCCGGATGCAGGGGGAATTCCAACGTCACCGCGCCGCCGTCGGATCCGGCTTCGCGCACGGCGCCGCCCAAGCGGGTCGCCGCGAGGTGGGCGCGCGCCAGCGGCAGTCCTCGGTTGACCACCGTGTGACTGCGATCGCGGGCGCGGGTGCCGGGGGCCACCGTCACCGAGGCGACCTCGTGGGCCACCTCCAGCGACACGGTGATGACCTCGGTGCCGGGCGAGCGCACCGAATCGATCAGCGCGGCCACGCCGCTGATGGCCTCACCTACGTGCACCGCCCGGGTGATGTTCGTGTCTGGGCCGGGGCGGAACCGCACCATGACCTGCCCGTCGTCCGGGCTGTCGGCGCGGGTGCTGGCTCGGTCAATCGCCTGCTGCAGCAGGTCCTGCATCGGCACCGCGGTCGGCAGCAGGTCGGCGGCGGCCTGGTCGTCCACGACGTACAACTCCATGAGCTGCACCACGACCCGCTCGAGGTTGGCCGCGGCATCGCGTGCTGAGCGCACGTCTTCGTTGAGTGGCAAGTGTTCGACCAAACTCGCGATGGCACCGCCGAGCTGGTGCAACGGGGTGCGCACGTCGTGGTTGAGCGCGGCGATCAGGTCGGTGCGGAATGTCAGCAGTTCGCGGGCGGACTGCAGCGTCGCGTCGAGCTCGGCGGTGCGGTCGCGCACCTCGGACTCGAGCAGGTGCCGCTCCGACATCAGGGCCTCGGCGAGGCGGGCCCGGCTGACGACTTGGCCGAGTTGCCGGCCGATCGTCGACAGCAACGAGAGCAACTCCGAGTCGCCCACCCTGGGCTCCTCGGAGAGCACCTCGAACACCGCCACGGGCTCGCTGCCGACCAGCACCGGGAAGGCGATCGCCGAACCGGCGTGGATCTGCTGCTGCCGCGGGAAGTTCGTGGCAGCGTCGATCTTCGGCACGAATACCGGCGACAGGCTCACAAGTACCTGCCCGGGCATCCCCTCGCCGCGGCTGAAGGCCACCCCGGCGGTGGCGGTTCGCACGATGGCGGCGAACTCGGAGTCGTCGGTGTCCCACAGGTTGGCCGAACTGAGCACCGTGGGCGGCCCTGGAATCACCTCCCAGACGTGCACAACGTTCCAGCCCGTGTAGTCGCGCAGAGCCCTGGCCGCCCCGCGGTAAGCCTCAGCGACGTCGTCTGACTCGTTGGCCAGGATCGAGACGTGGGATAGCAATGCGACACCCCGTTCGCGGGTGTACTGGTCGCGCAGGGCGCTCTCGGCGATCCGCTCGGCCTCCAACCGGGCGCGGTGCTCGCGGTCGACGCGCCGCTGCCACCGACTGGAGTCAGCGGGGGTCGTCACCGTCGGACCAGTGCACTCGGAGCACGCAGCCTGCGTCGCCGTCGGCCCGGCAGGAGTCGTGGGTGACGCTGACACGCTCGCCGAAGGCGTCGGCGGCGCCGAGGGTCAGCCCCTCCGCCAACCGGCATAGGCTTCGTTCGGACACGTAAGTCATCAACAGGTCAGAGCCGTCGGAACGAAGCAGGAACGTGGGTGGGGTGGCGTCGGGGTACAACTTGAGCACTTCCGGATGGATGATCGTGTTGAGGGACGCCAGCACTGTGCGAAGGTCGGGGATATCGGCCACCAGTCGGGGGTAGCGGGAGGCCAGGATCTGGTACCCCTGCCGCCCCACCATCACCGTCGCTGTCGCCCCCGACACGCCGAGCCGGGCGGCCGCGGCCTCGATGATGGCGACAAGATCGGCGTCCGGGTAGGAGCCCAGCGCCGTATAGACACCGTCGGACCCGACAGCGTCGAGCAGGTCGTCCCACGTGTCGTCGCCGTAGTCGGCCCGTACGACGTCGGCTGCGACGTCGAATATGATGCCCTTCATCGTCAAGTCCCCCTCGGTGGGCGGCGCCGCGAGTCGTGGCGGACGTGTGGCACGAGAGTACCCGTAGGTTCAGGCCGACGCCGTGATCTGGCCGATCGCAGTTGCGATGTCCTCGGGACAGTCGAGCATGAGCAGGTGCGCCCCGGGCAGTTCGATGAGGTCGGCCCGGGTCGAGATCGCCGCCAACTGTGCGCGCTGCTTGGCTGTCGTGCCGGGTTGACCGGTCGGCCAGGCGCGCGGTCCGGCGGCGCCTACGAGCACGGTGACCGGGATCCGCAGCGGACCGGATTCGCGATCGTCCAGCAGGGCGCGGCAGATCGTGGGCAGGTGGTGGTCGTCCAACATGGCCCGAGTGACGTTGCCGACCGAGATGATCTGCTCGATCGCGCCCGCGGGCAGCCCTTCGACGGTGGCGGTGAAGTCGCCCTGTCTGGTGGCGGTTGCCACCATCGATGTGGAGGTCAGCCAGGTCAGCAGCGGGCGCAGTCCCTCGACGTCGGACAACCGAATTGCCGCATTGCGCCACCAGGGCAACTCCGCCGCCTCGCCGGTCGCCTGCACCTCGGCCGCCGGCACATCGCTGGCGTAGTCCGCCGGAAGGGCGGGGTCGACCAGCACCAGGCCGCACACGCGCAGCGGTCGGTGCCTGGCGTAAGCCTCGGCCAGGACCCCGCCGTACGAGTGCCCGACCAGCACCAGCGGACCGATGACATCCCCGAGGACGTCGTCGATCTCATCGAGTTGGGAGTCGAGGTCCTCGCCCGTGTAGGGCGAGTGGGCCGGCCGGTCGAAGGCGACGAACGCACGATCGGCGGGTAGGAGGTCGATCACGGGCTGCCACAGCTCCAGCGGCATGCCCAGCCCATTGCAGAAGACCACGGTCGGCGCCTTGCCGGCGCGAACCTGCCGACGACTTGCCTCGTGGCTGATCATGTCGATCCCTTCCTCGGCTGGTCGCGTAGGTGCCAGATCACCAGGCCGAGCGTGAACATGGCGGCCGCATACAGCACAATCTGTAGCCGTTGCCATATTCCCACGCCGTCGATGTGGGCCAGGTAGAGCAGGGCGATGGCGGCCGACAGCACCGCATAGAGCACTCCGATCAGCGTAAGCACCTGCCACTGGGACTCCCACTCGACCGGAAGCTCGCCGCGACGACGCAATTGCCAGGATCCGTATCCGATCAACAGCAGTGCCGCCGGGGCCAGCACCCCCTCCGCAACACCCGTGAGATTGTGGGCCGAATGCTGCCAACTCACCGTCTGCGCGTCCTCCGCAGCTCGGCAGGCGGCATCCACCGTCGGCGCGCAATCCAGCGGCAGGAAGCCATCGATGAACGTGAGTGCTGCGAAGCAGGCTGCGGCGACGATGCCGACCCGCAGCGCCGGATTTCGAGGCAGCACCGAGTAGGCCGCCACCGCGCCGACGAACAGCAGCGCGCCGGCGACGACGTCGGACAGCCGGAAGAACGCCGCGCCGGGTTCACCCTGCGCCCCGAGTTCACTGACGAAGGACAACGAGCGGTCGAGTCTGGCGCCCAGGTAGCCCTCGAGCAGGAAGGCCGAGTTGGCCACGGCGCCTCCGATCAGTGTCCAGGAGGCCAACCGGGCCCGGGCCGTCAGCGATGGCGCGGGCTGTTCCATACCGCCACACGCTAGCGTTGGGAGCCGTGGCCGATGAAGACGCTCGCAGTTCCGCCGCCGATGTCGCCGCGGCGCTGTTCGACGAAGGCACGTTCGTGGTGTGGGCACCGGCGGTGGCGGTACCCGCCGATGCCGCCTACGCCGCCCAGTTGGCACGGGCTGCGGCGCGCTCGGGGGTGGCTGAATCCATCGTCGCCGGCGCCGGGCTGATCCATGGTCGCCCGGTGGCATTGGTTGCCGGTGAGTTCGGCTTCCTCGCCGGATCGGTCGGTATGGCCGCAGCCGACCACTTCATCGCGGCGATGCGCCGCGCCACGGTCGAGGGGCTGCCGGTGCTGGCCGCGCCAACGTCCGGCGGTACCCGGATGCAGGAGGGGACGCCGGCGTTCCTGCGGATGGTGCCGGTGGCGCAGGCGGTGGCACTGCATCGTCGGGCCGGATTGCCGTACGCGGTGTGGCTGCGCGACCCGACCACCGGCGGGGTGATGGCCACCTGGGGTTCGCTCGGCCAGGTGACGGCTGCCGAGCCGGGGGCCCTGGCCGGGTTTCTGGGGCCACGGGTGTTCCAGGCCATGACCGGTGAGCAGTTTCCGGCCGGGGTGCAGCAGGCCGAGCACCTGACCGACGTGGGGGTGATCGACGCAGTGGTGGCGCTGGCGGACCTGCGGCAGTGGTTGGGCGGGTTTCTGGCTGCGGCGGTGCCGCGTGTCGACCCCGCCGCCGTGACGCCGAGCCCGGCTGCGGCCATGGTCGCAGCTGCCGAGGAGGTGCCGCTGCCGGACGCCTGGGACTGCGTACTGGCCACCCGGCGGCCCCAGCGCCCCGGGGTGCGCGAGTTGCTGACCGCGGCGGCCACGGACGTCACCTGGCTCGCCGGTACCGGCTCGGGTGAGCGCGACGATGCGATCATCCTGGCGACCGCACGGATCGGCGGTGTCGGCGTGGTCGTGGTCGGGCAGGACCGCAGCGTGGGGCGAGCCTTCGGGCCCGGCGGGCTGCGCACCGCCCGGCGCGGCTATGCGTTGGCCGCCGAGCTCGGCCTGCCGCTGCTGACGGTGGTCGACACCGAAGGCGCGGAGGTCTCGGCCGCTGCTGAGGAGGGTGCCATGGCCGGTGAGATCGCCCGCAGCCTTGCCGAACTCTCGGTGCTGGACACACCAATCGTGGGGGTCCTGTTGGGGTCCGGCTGCGGCGGCGGTGCGCTGGCCATGGCGCCGTCGGATGTGCTGCTGGCCGCGTCCGACTCGTGGATCACCCCGCTGCCGCCCGAGGGCGCCTCGGCCATCGTGCACCGCACGTCCGATCGGGCCCCCGAGATGGCGCGGGCACAACGCATCACCGCCGTCGAACTTCACCGCCTCGGTGTCATCGACGAGTTGCTCGGCGCACCTGGCGAGGATCCCGGGACTTTCCTGGCCCACACCGGACGGGCGGTGGCCGCAGCGGTCGCGCGGGCGCGGCCGGGCGAACGTCGGGTGGCGCGGTTCACGGTGGCTGGGCCATGACCGGACACGGCCACGAGACCCCTGGTCCCGACGGGCGGTTCGACGGGGCGCAGATCCCGGACCAGCCCTTCGCCCACGACGACGGCACCACCCCGCCGGACGTCGCGGCGGCGCTGGGGCAGTACCGCGTCACGGGCGACCCCGCGCCGGTGGTGGTGTCGTTGCTGCCGTCGCGGCTGCTGGTGGCGCTGGTGGCCGTGCTGGACTCGGTGGACGGCGCGGGGGCAGAGAAGGACAGCCACATGGCGGCGGCCATGATCGAACGTCCCGATGGCCGCAAGGCGCTGCTCGCGTTCACTTCTGTCGACGGCATCACGCGCTGGCATCAGGACGCCCGGCCGTTGCCCGTGACGGCCGTGGATGCCGCACGCGCGGCCATCGAGGACGGCGCCGACACGCTCCTGGTGGACGGCTCGACGGCCATCACCGGGGCCTACCTGTGGGCGTTGGCCGAAGGTCGGGCACCCGAGCCGCCCATCGACCAGGCGCAGGTGCTGGCGGCGATCGCCGCGGCAGTTGAGGACGTGCTCGGTGGTGCTGCCTTGCCGACGACGTACGAGGTGGCCGATGGTGGTGAGGATGCCGACGTGCTGGTGCTGCTGGACCCCGCAGTCGCGGCCCATCGCCCGGTGGTCGGGCGACTGGCGGAGGTGCTGGCCGCCGACCCGGTGCTGCGCAGCCGCTTGCCCCGCGGGCTGGCCCTGGGAATCGATACAGTCGGCTTCCATGCCGATCCGCACTGATCCCGACCGTCGCCTCGTCGCGCTGGACACCGACGCAACGACCTATGCCTTTGCCGTCGATCCCGCCGGGCTGCTGCGGCACCTCTACTGGGGGCCACGTCTCGACCGGCTCGCCGACGTCGAGGCACCCGCGCTGTGGGAGGTGTCGACCAACGACTCCGTCGCCGAGATCACGCACGAGGAGTACCCGATCCATGGCGGGTTGCGCTTCAAGGAGACGGCCCTTGCGGTGCGCTTCGAGGATGGTTCGCGGGAGGCCCGCCTGGTCGTGACCGGGATCGCCGTCGACGCCGAGGCACAGGAAGTGGTGGTCGCGCTGCTCGATGCTCCCAGGGGGCTCACAGTGCAGGTGCACTACCGGGTGCTGCCCGGGTTGGACCTGATCGAGCGGTGGGCCGTCGTCCGCAATGAACCGAGCGAGGCAGGGCGCGAGGCTGGGGTGATCGCCGTCACGGCGGCGGCCAGCGCGCAGTTCCACGTCCCGCGGGCCGGCCTGACGCTGCGCAATGTGTTCGGCCATTGGGGTGCCGAGCAGCAGCCGTTCACCCAGCAGGTGGGCCCCGCCGCGCTAGTGCTGGAGTCCCGCCGGGGCATCTCGAGTCACCATCACAACCCCTACGTCGTGCTGGACGCCGACGCGAGCGAAGATGCCGGCGAGGTCTGGTGCGCGGCGCTGGCGTGGTCGGGCAATTTCCGGGCCACCGTGGCGCAGACGCCCTACGGTGACACGCTGGTGCAACTGGGGCTCAATCCGTGGGATGCCGAGGTGACGCTGGCACCGGGGGAGTCGCTCACGACCCCGCGGGTGGTGGCGGGCTACACCGCCCAAGGCCTGACCGGCATCAGCCACCACCTGCACGCCTACGGCCACGGGCTGCTGGACCCGCGGCCGCGTCCCGTGCTCTACAACTCGTGGGAGGCCACCGGCTTCGAGGTCGACCTCGAGGGTCAGCTCGCCCTGGCGCAGCGGGCGGCGGGAATCGGCGTGGAACTGTTCGTCATGGACGACGGCTGGTTCGGCCGCCGGTCCTCGATCGACGATGGGCTGGGGGACTGGTGGGTGGATCCGGGCGCCTTCCCCGACGGACTCGGACCCTTGATCGCCCAGGTGCACGAGCTCGGCATGGATTTCGGCCTGTGGGTCGAGCCGGAGATGGTCAACCCTGCCTCGGACCTTTACGCCAAGCATCCGGACTGGATCTATCGCGACCAGGTGCACGACCCGGACACAGCCCGCGGCCAGTACGTGCTCGATCTGACCCGACCGGAGGTCCAAGAGCACCTGTTCGCCGTGCTCGACCTACTGCTGCGCGAGAACGACATCGCCTACCTCAAGTGGGACGCCAACCGGCCGATGTCGGCTGTGGGGGCCCACCGCGATGCCCACCGGGCTCATATCGAGGCGCTGTACACCCTGGTCACCCGGCTCAAGGGGACCCATCCCGGTGTCATGATCGAGGCGTGCGCCTCCGGCGGCGGCCGCATCGATCTCGGTGCGCTGGGCGTCTTCGATGACGTGTGGACCTCGGACAACACCGACGCCGCCGACCGCCTGGTGATGCAGCGTGCCTACTCGTTGATCTACCCGGCCAAAGCTATGCGGGCGTGGATCACCGAATCGCCGAACTTCCTGAGCCAGCGCTCGATTCCGCTGGACTTCCGGGCTCGCAGCGCCATGATGGGCACCCTGGGTGTCGGTACTGACCTCATGCGTGCCGACGACGCCGAACTCAAGGCGCTGGCCGCGCACATCGCCACCTACAAGCGGCTGCGGCCCACGATCCAGGACGGCCGTGTCTACCGACTCGACAACGAGACCGGCAACGACTACCAGTTCACCGGTTATGTGCGCGAAGATCGCGGCCAGGCGCTGCTGTTCGCCTTCCTGCAGGCGAGCCGGGTCGGTCACCGCAAACCGACCGTGCGGCTGCGCGGCCTCGATCCCGCCGCGACGTATCGCTATGCGGTCAACGGGGTGCCGCACGAGCACAGCGGGGCTTACCTGATGGGTCACGGGGTGCCGCTGTGGCTGATGGGCGACTACGACAGCGCGCTGGTGGAGTTCGACCGGACGTGAGCCGCACCACGCGATAGGTGTGCGGCAGATCACGGCGATTTCCCCAGTGGTCCGGTTTGGCCTTGCCAGCTGGGGGGAATGGTGCTGCCAGGAACTCCACCGCCCACGAGGGCGCCGACCTGGAAGGGAATCCCCCGTACCGTGATCACCAACAAGGCCAAATACTCCTACGGAGTCGGCGCATTGGGCAAGGACCTTGCCTACGCAGTCGTCGCCCTCTACGCGATGTTCTTCTTCACCGATGTCGCAGGCGTCTCGCCCGCTTTCGTCGGTGCCCTGTTCCTCGGCGCCCGGCTGTGGGACGCGGTCAACGACCCCATCATGGGGTGGATCGTCGACAACACTCGCTCCCGATTCGGCAAGTTCCGGCCGTGGATCCTCATCGGTACCGCGCTCAACGCGGTCATCACGATCGGCCTCTTCGTCGTCCCGAACAACATTCCGGTCGAGGGCTACATCGCGATCCTGTACGTGCTCTGGGGCATGACCTACACCCTGATGGACATCCCGTTCTGGTCCATGGTGCCGGCCCTGAGCAAGACCAAGGCCGAACGGGAGCGCGTCGCGGTTGTGCCACGGATGTTCGCCTCCGGCGCCTGGTTGCTGATCGGTGTTGCGGGTCTGCCGCTGGTCAATGCCCTCGGTGGCGGCGACGACGCGCAGGGCTACTTCCTGCTGGCTGTGCTCATCGCCCTGGTCTTCACGATCTCCAGCCTGATCACCTTCTTCAACGTCAAGGAAATCTACCCGGCCGACCCCAACGCTGAGAAGGTCTCGCTCAAGAGCGCCGCCAAACTCATCGGCCAGAACGACCAGTTGCGCGTCCTGGCGATCATCCTCATCGGCTTCAACCTGGTGCTCCAGATCACCGGCGGTGCGGCGCTGTACTACTTCAAGTACGTGGTCGGCAGCGAGGCGATGTTCTCGGTGTATGCCGGCGGCATGGGGATCGCGCAGATCACCGGCTTGTTCCTGCTGCCCCGCATCGCCGGTCGCATCGGCCGCGTTCGGACATTCGGCCTGGCCACGCTGCTGCCGATCGTCGGCTTCGCTGGGTTGTTCCTGGTCGGGCAGTTCTCCGCTACGAACATGATCCTCACCGCGGCCATGAGCTTCATCGCCAACATCGGTGTCGGCTTCTTCCTAGGCCTGTCCGTGGTCATGATGGCCGACGTGGTCGACTACGGCGAGTACAAGTTCGGCACCCGCAACGAGAGCCTGTACTTCTCAATCCAGCCGCTCGCCGTCAAGTTCGCGATGGCGATCGCCGGCATGGTGGTCGGAATGGGCCTGACGATCATGGGTTACCAGGCCAACGCCGAGGTGCAGTCGACTTCCACCGTGATCGGCCTGCAAGTGCTGATGTTCGCGATGCCGATGATCATCGCTGCCGCCAGTTACGCGGTCTACCGCAAGTTCTACCGGATCAACGGCGCCTTCCACGATGAGGTGCTCGCCACCCTCGACGCCAAGCACGAAGTCGAGGCCGCGACGGCCAGGATCGCCGCGGAGGCCGATCTCGGGGCCCCGGCAGACGCCACCAGCGTGAAGGTCTGACAACACAAACAAACAACGCTGAGGTGGCCGGCGCCCGAGGGGGGTGCCGGCCACCTCGGCGTTGTTCAGGTCGCCAGCGCCACCAGCACCAGGAACAAGGTCGACGACACCTCGACACTGGCGCCCAGGATGTCGCCGGTGAGGGCGCCGAAACGCACCACGGCTCGCCGACGCAGCCACAGCCCGGGTAGCAAAGCCACCAGAGCGGCACCCAGGGCCGTCCACCACGGCACACCTGCAGTCACCAGTAGCCCGGCGGCCGCAACACACCACACCACGCCCCCTGCGGCTGCCAGGCGAGGGGCCACCGCCCCCACGACCGTGCGCCCCAGGCCCGTGTCGTCCGCAGGCGTGCCGATGCGGGCCAACCAGGCCAGCGGCGTGCGCGCCACGATCGCCGCGGTGGCTACCGCGACCGCCCCGAGACCGGCCTCGAACAGGGTGGCGATCGCCGCCATCTGCAGGCCCGCCGTGGCGATCAGCGCCACGACGGCGAAGGCGCCCACCGTCGAGTCCCGCATGATGGCGAGCCCGTCACTGCCGGTCCGGCCACTGCCGAGCGCATCCGCCGTGTCGGCGAGGCCGTCCAGATGCAGGCCGCGGGTGA
>JAUPKO010000129.1 GCA_030837395.1 Actinomycetota bacterium
CACATGGAACAAGGCCCCTGCACAGAAGAGCTCCCGGGTCAAGGCCATCTATCACGACGCCGGCACCACCAGCGACACCCAACGCCGTCACCTGGACATCGCGCTCGACCCGGATTCACCCACCGAGACCGACCTGGTTGTGGTCGACCTGCCGGACCTACCCCGGTTCATCGAGCAGAAACGCCTGCGCGCGCTGGACAGGCAGGACACCACGGGGTTCCTCGACACCGCCGCCAAGGCATGCGGGTACAAAGGCAGACAGTGGGCGCTACCCCTCAATGCCGACGCCCCGGTGCTGGCATACAACGTCAACCTGCTGACGAAAGGCCTGCACATGACGGAGCAGGCCCTGCACGACCGGTACGAGAAGCCGAACAAGTCGATCTACGACCTGATCAGCGAGGACGGCGCAACAGCCCTGGCCGCCATGCAGCCAACGCACCCGCAACTGAAAGCTGTCTATGCAGGGCAGTTCGGGGACTACGAGGGTTTCACAGTCAATATCCTGGAACAGCTCGCCGCTGCTGACGCCAATGTCGAGAAGGACAGGTATCTCACCGAGCAGCTCTCTCAGGACGCAGTGCGAACGGTCAGCAAGAGGCTGATGAGCCCGCACTTCCTTCCCGACGGTTCCTTCGCGTCGCCCGGCACCGTGAACGAAGGGTACGACGAGGAGAAGGCCCAGGCAGCGCTGCTGGACGGCACCGTGCTGTTCGCTCGACTGTGGCCGTCAAACTACAAGGCCCTGACGGACAGCCTGGACGAGACCAAGACCGCCGACTTCGCCGCGGTCGCGCTCCCGCACGGGGTGCTGGGCGGACAAGCCATCGCCATCGCCGAGAAATCCCGTCACCCGAAGGAAGCCCGCGCCCTGCTGAACTTCCTGACCGGCGAGATGAGCCAGCTCCAACTCCTGCTCGAGGGCGGCTACATACCGACCCGGGAGGTGATCTACGGAGATCCCATCGGGGAGCGCTCCCTCTCGGTGATCTCGCTGTCATCGATCAGCAAAGCGACGCCCCGACCATCGTTGAAGTACTACGACAAGTACAGCGAGCAGTTACGCAAGGAGATCCGGGCCGCACTGGACAACGGCTACCAGTTGAGCCCAGACACGCCGGAACATCTCAAGACCGCCAGCAAGACCGGCAAGCTGCCGTAGCGATGCCGCCTCCACCTTGGAATTCCTGACACGGCCGTTGTACGCCAGGACCCGGAACCAAGCATCGCGACCCAGCAGACGTACTCTTCGCGGCACGATCCAGTGCTTCAAGACCCGGAACCTGAGCCAGTCGTGACCCGAAGCAATCACACTCATCTCGGCAGATCCGCGAACATCCGGCCGCCTGCCAGCGGCTACCGAACGTGACCCTATCCGATCAAGCCGCCCGGAGACCCAACCGTCCGGACGATCGACAACCCGGCGTCGTCAGCGCCGCCTCAGCGGGCCGCCGAAGGCGGAAGCTCCACACACGGCGGCAGCCCGAGCGCGAGCTCGCGGGGAACCGGCCCGGAACCAGCAGAGCCGCCATCCCTATCCCCCCCACAGGCCGGCCGTCAGAAGTATCTCTTCCGCATAACTATTGGCACCATCCTGATCCTTCACGTCTTCGCGCTGACCAGGCGCAACAATAGGATCAGGAAGATGGCTCACCCGATTCGCAGTGTTTTGTCCGATTGGATGGTCGCGGAGTCCACCCCTCCGGCACCCCTCCCACTGTTGACAGCCACATGCCGCGTCTTACTCCAGCCGTACCCACCCAAAGCACAGTCCGTTACGGACGGAGCGGCTCCCCCGACGCGAGACTCGCGGCATTCCCGGATCTTCCCTCGGGTACGGGTCTCCGCGCGGCCGTGGGTTCTCGGGTCCCCGACGA
This sequence comes from Actinomycetota bacterium, assembly GCA_030837395.1. GTDB lineage: Bacteria > Actinomycetota > Actinomycetes > S36-B12 > UBA10799 > JACJWR01. Next base: position 1,878 of record JAUPKO010000129.1, read on the forward strand.
TCGCAGCGGATACCCGGCGGGGCCGGATGGGTTCGGTCGGGCGGGTCGGAACGCCGGCCGCGACGCTGAGCTCGTGGATCGACCTGTCAGCCTCGACGGCACGGACGCGTCGCCGTAGGTGCTACGCGCAGTTGGTGCCCCCGAAGGAGCGTCCTGGCGGTCTGCGGTCAGTTCCATCCGGTGCCTGTGCAGGCGCTGGTGAGGCAGTCCTCGCAGATGTAGAGGCTGCGGAAGCCGTCGCCGTACTCCCGGACCGTGTTCTGGACGGTGGTGATGTGGAACATCAGTCGTCCGCAGGTCGGACAGGAGGGGTTGGGGTGCAGGCCGATCGGTGGTCCTGCGACGGTGCCGACGACGGCGGGGGTGCAGTGGATGTGGCCGTTGCAGTACACCAGGTCCGCATCGTAGGGCCGCAGGTCCAGAGCGCCCAGATCGCGGTCGGGGTCCTCCCAGCAGGAGCGGAGGACCGCTACCTCCTCCGGATCCGGTGCCTGATCGATGGTCAGAGCGAGATCGTGGTAGCTGCCCTGAGCGTCGATCTGGGCGTACAGAGTCCATCCGCAGGAGACCCGTGGCCCCACCAGGTGGATCCGTTCCGCGGGCCAGGCCGGCAGACCGGGGATCCCAGCCAGTCGCAACGACAGGTAGTGCCAGGCGGCGAGGGTAGGCGGCGGGTCGGCCACGACCTGGTCGATCCGCAGCCCCACCGGGTGATCTGCAGCGGCCAGGTCGTCCCGGTGGCCCGGGCGCAGGACCGCCGCGCGTCGATCGATCAAGAACCGGTGCC
>JAUPKO010000008.1 GCA_030837395.1 Actinomycetota bacterium
CACCATCAACATGGACGACGTGTTCGCCCTGCTGCCGAACGTCGCCTGGACCGACGCCGGCCCCGTGGCCATTGCGGAGTTGCCGGCCGCGCAGCTGCGCGCTCGCGCCCATGGCACGCACCTGGTGGTGCTGGGGGTCGACAAGTTCCCGCGGATGGTGGACTACGTCGTGCCCTCGGGGGTGCGGATCGCCGATGCCGACCGCGTCCGACTCGGTGCCCACTTGGCCGAGGGCACCACCGTGATGCACGAGGGCTTCTGCAACTTCAACGCCGGCACGCTGGGGGCGTCGATGGTGGAGGGCCGGATCTCGGCGGGCGTGGTGGTCGGGGACGGGTCCGACATCGGTGGCGGGGCCAGCATCATGGGAACGTTGTCCGGTGGTGGGTCCGAGGTGATCCGAGTCGGTGGGGGATGCCTGATCGGGGCGAATGCCGGGATCGGGATCAGCCTGGGTGACCGATCCGTGGTTGAGGCCGGCTGCTACATCACGGCGGGTTCCAAGGTGACGATGCCGGACGGCACCGTGGTGAAGGGCCGTGACCTCTCGGGCGAACCGGACCTGCTGTTCCGTCGCAACTCCGTCACCGGGGCGCTGGAGGCCGTAGCCCGCACCGGCCACTGGGGCGGCCTCAACGCGGGCCTGCACGCCAACGACTGAGGTAGGTCAGCCGTAGGGGCCACCGTCCGGAAGGCTCTGCGGATACGTGGGGCGCACCCCCGGTGGCAGACCGCCGGTGGGCAGGCCCGGTGGCGGCGCGAACCGGCACAGATACGGTGTGGGGCGCCGCAGCGCGACCAAGTAGTCGGTGATCTTGGAGTTCACACAGGTGGAGGGTGTGAACTGCCACAAGCCGTGTTCCCCACCCAGGTACTTGATCAACACCGCCCGCGGAAACGCCTTGGCCATCCGCTGGGCCCACAGCATCGGCGTCGAACCGTCGTTGGTCGCATTGGCGATGACGATCGGAAGGTTGCGGATCCGCGCCAGGTTGGCTGCTGATCGAGCACTGGGAACCGGGTCGGGGACCAATTGCAGCCCGGAGCAGCCGAGGGCGTACTCGGCGGTGATCATGCCGCCGAAGACCGGGCCGCGGGCAACGTTGGCGTTGATGGCGGCGTTCTGCGCCACCGGCGACATCCGATCGGCGTAGTCCAGGCAGTTCACCACGGAGAAGGCCCCGCCCAAGTTCCCGTCCGATGCGCCCACGGATGCCCGCAACTGCGCGCGAGCCTGCTCCCCCGCGGGGGTGTCGAGTCGGGCTGTGGCGATCTGGGAGTTGAACTCGATCAGATCCGGCCACGCGCCTTCGCTGGGGACGCGCCAGGTCAACCCCGTGAGGTAGTCCCAGCGGGTGTACTGCACACCGTCGCCGACGGGAATCGGCGCAGCGTCCAGGCCGGCCAAGGTCGTCATGATCGACTGGTGCGAGGGGGTGCTCGCAGTTCTCATGAACGCCAGCGCCGAGTCCAGCGCCACGCCGCCCTCGGTCAACCCAGCGTAGGTGCCACCTGGGTCGATGTTGCCGTCGAGGACCATCGCGCGGATGCGATCGGGAAACATCATCGCGTAGACGTAGCCGATGCGGGTGCCGTAACTCAGGCCCCAGTACGTCAGCTTGGCGTCGCCCACAGCGGCCCGCAGCCGATCCAGGTCACGGGCGACATTGGTGGTCCCGAGATGGTTGATGAACGCGGCGTTGCGCTCCTGGCAGGCCCGGTTCGCCTCGGCCGCGACACGTTCCGAACTGGCACGTGCCGCCGTCCAGTCCACCGGCCCGCTCGCCGGGAGGACCAGCCGAGGCTCCTGGCAGGACTCCAGCACTGGTCGCGTCGCCCCGACACCCCGCGGATCCCAACTCACCAGGTCGAAGTGCTCGTGCACCGACGTCGGCAGGTAGTCCCACAACGGGCCGACGTAGGCGCCGCCCGGGCCTCCCGGACCCCCTGGATTGAAGAAGAGGGTTCCGGTCTTCGCACCCGTGGCAGGCACCTTTCGCACGGAGAGGGTGAACTGCGGCCCGCCGGGCTTGGCGTAGTCGTACGGCACGGCAAGTGTGCCGCACTGCAGCGTTGGAGATTGCGGAGTCGGGCAGGCGCTCCAGGCCACGGTGGCGGGCGCTACCAGGCGAGCGGTTGGCAACAGCGCGGACGCTGACGTGGGCGGCGCAGCGAGGATGGTCGTGGCACCGAGGACCGCCCCCATGACGAGCGATGCCCGACGCTGCAACACCTTCGGTGCCATACCTCCACCATAGGCTCCCGGGCACACGTCCAGCGGGCCACCGACGCCCCGAGGCGCCACCGACGTGACCGGGTCCGGTGAAGGCGTCAGCGCGGCGGCGATCTACTTCACGGCGGCAGACGTGTCCAGGTAGGCGATCACTGGTCACCTCTGAGTTCCCGCAGCACCTCGGCAGTCGGCTGCACGGAGGTGATCAGCGGCGCCGACAGCACTGCATCGAGTCAATCGCCGGGCCGCCAGCGTGTGTGGTCCAACTCGGTCGCCACCTGGTCCGCCAGGTCCCGGTCGAACTCCCGCTCCACCAGCCACAGGGCCAAATCGATGCCGCCCGTCAGCCCGGCGCACGTCACCAGATCGCCGTCGTCGACCACGCGAGCGGCCCGCACCTGCGCCCCGCTGATGGCGAGGTCGGCACGCGCGGGCGCATCGGTGGTGGCCGGTCGATCCCCGATCACGCCACCCTCGACGAGCAGCATCACCCCGCTCCCCACTCCAGCCATAATCGGTACCGAGCGTCGCGCAATGGCCAGAAAGGTCGGCAGCTCCACCAGCTTCGCCTCGATGCGAGCACCGGACTTCGCCTGGTGGTCGTGCCATCCGCCGCCCGGCACCACGATGACATCCGGCCAGTCCGTGCGCCGCGCAAACTTCTTGGCCCCTTTGCCCTCCTCCAACAGGTAGGCGTCCGGCCTGAACTTCAGACCGTGCGCACCCTTGACCCGGCTCTGCGGCCGCAACGTGACCAATCTGGACTTGAGTTTGACGTGCGCACCGGCGTTCGCGAACACCGACAACGGGCCGACCACGTCGAGCTCGTCGTTGCCGTCGTACACCAGGATGTCGACCTTCATGCCCCGATTCAATCAGTGCCCCGGTCCACACGTGGCGCCACTCGCGCCCCGTCAACTCCAGTTCGCCGGTTGTACACCCACCCGCCGGGCAGGTGTACAACTGCTCAGACGTGCAGCCGCTCCAGCAGGGGCACGTAGTCGCGCTCGGGTTCGCCGACGTAGACCTGCCGTGGACGACCGATCTTGGTGGTGGGGTCCTGAATCATCTCGCGCCACTGCGCGATCCAACCGGGCAGCCGACCCAGGGCGAACAGCACGGTAAACATATCGGTCGGGAAACCCATCGCCTTGTAGATCAGGCCGGTGTAAAAGTCCACATTCGGGTACAGCTTGCGCGAGATGAAGAAGTCGTCGGCAAGGGCGGTCTCCTCCAGTTCCCGGGCGATGGCCAGCAGCGGATCATCCATCTGCAAGTGCTCGAGCACCTGGTCGGCGGTCTTCTTGATGATGGCCGCGCGCGGGTCGTAGTTCTTGTAGACCCGGTGCCCGAAGCCCATCAGCTTCACACCCGACTTGCGGTCCTTGACCTTGGCCACGAACGTGGCCACGTCGTCGTCGGACTCGTTGATCGCCTCCAACATCTCGAGCACGGCCTGGTTGGCGCCACCGTGCAGCGGACCGAACAGCGCGTTGATGCCAGCACTGACGCTGGCGAACAGGTTGGCGTGGCTCGACCCCACGAGCCGCACGGTCGAGGTCGAGCAGTTCTGCTCATGGTCCGCATGCAGCACCAGCAGCATGTCCAGGGCGCGCACCAGCACCGGGTCGACCTCGTAGGGTTCGGCGGGCCAGCCGAACGTCATCCGCAGGAAGTTCTCCACCAGATTCAGCGAGTTGTCCGGGTAGAGCAGCGGCTGCCCGAGTGAGGTGCGGTGGGCGTACGCGGCGATGGTCGGCAGTTTGGCCAACAGCCGGATGGTCGACACCTCCACCTGCTGCGGGTCGAACGGATCGAGTGAATCCTGGTAGAACGTGCTGATCGCACTGACCGCGCTCGATAGCACCGGCATCGGATGGGCGTCCGACGGGAACCCCTGGAAGAACCGCTTGAGGTCCTCATGCAGGATCGTGTGCTTGGAGATCCACCCCTCGAACTCCTCCAGACCGTCCCGGGTGGGCAGGTCGCCATTGATCAGCAGGTAGGCCGTCTCGAGGTAAGTCGACCGCTCGGCCAACTGCTCGATCGGGTAGCCGCGGTAGCGCAGGATCCCCTTGTCGCCGTCGATGAACGTGATCGCCGACGAGCAGGCTGCGGTGTTGACGAAGCCGGGGTCATAGGCGACGTCACCGGTCGTGCGCAGCAGTGCGGACACGTCGAGGCCGGACTCACCCTCGGTGGCCGGTACGCCTGGCAGATCGAGTACTCCTGATGAGTGGTGCAGCGTGGCATCGGTCATACCGGCACGTTAGTACGACCGGGGCTCCGCAGGCGAGGGACCTTCGTCCCCCCGCCGACGAATCAGCCCGAACTCGCGCCGAACGGCGGCTCAACTGCCTCCTCTGGGCACGTCAGGCGTCGCACAGCGGCCTCGATCCGCTCGTCCGTGGCGGTCAGGGCGATCCGCACGTGCTCGGCGCCACGCGGACCGTAGAAGTCTCCCGGTGCCACCAGGATGCCCAGGCCCGCCAAGCGGTCGACCGTCTCAGTGCACGGTCGACCCTCGGTGGCCCACAGATAGAGCCCCGCCTCGGAATGGTCCAGCCGGAACCCGGCAGTCGCCAGTGCCGGCAACAGCGCCGCCCGGCGCTCGGCGTAGCGATCCCACTGGGCCAGCGCGTGAGCGTCGTCGCGATAGGCCGCGGCTGCCGCGGCCTGCACCGGGCCCGGCACCATCAGCCCCGCGTGTTTGGCGACCTCCAGCAGACCGGCCACGAGCGCCGGATCGCCGGCGACGAAACCGAACCGGTAGCCGGCCATGTTGCTGCGTTTGGACAACGAATGCACCAGCAGCAGGCCGGTGTGATCGCCGCCGGTGAGGCGGTCGGCCAGCAGCGAGGGGGCCGCCGCGTCCCACTCCAGCCCCGCGTAGCACTCGTCCGAGGCCACCACCGTCGATCGCGTGCGAGCCCACTGGATCACCTTCGCCAGGTGTTCCTCGGGCAGCACCGCCCCGGTGGGGTTGGCCGGCGAATTCAGCCAGAGCAAGTCCGGGCCGATCGGCCCCCATGCCACCGTCGAATCCCCGCGCACCGCCGCGGCCCCGGCCAGCAGCGCCCCGACCTCGTACGTCGGGTAGGCCAACTCCGGGAAGCCCACCGTGCCCCGCACCCCCAACAGGGTCGGCAGCCAGGCCACCAGTTCCTTCGTGCCGATCACCGGCAGAATCGCCCGCGGATCGAGAGTCACCCCTCGCCGTCGTGCCAGCCAGCCCGCGATCGCCTCGCGCAACTCATCGGTGCCGTGGGTGGTGGGGTAGCCGGGTGAGTCGGCGGCTCGCCGAAGAGCCTCCTGCACAACATCTGGGGTCGGGTCGACCGGCGTGCCGACGCTGAGGTCGACGATGCCGTCGGGATGTGCCGCTGCACGCGCCTTCGCCGCCGCCAAGGAATCCCAGGGGAAGTCCGGCAGCTGCGGTGCCGCTCGTGTCACTCGGCGTTGATGTCAGGCGGCAGCGCCACGACCAGCGGCACGTCGCGCTTGATCAGCCCCAACTTCACCGCACCGCCGGGCGACCCGAGCTCGTCGAAGAACTCGGCATTCGCGGCGGTGTAGTCGGCCCACTCCTCGGGGACGTCGTCCTCGTAGAAGATCGCTTCCACCGGGCATACCGGCTCGCAGGCACCGCAGTCGACGCACTCGTCCGGCTGGATGTAGAGCATCCGCTCGCCTTCGTAGATGCAGTCGACCGGACACTCCTCGATGCACGACTTGTCCTTGACATCCACACAAGCCTCTGCGATGACGTACGTCACTGGTCGTCTCCTTTGCGAACCACACCTGGCCCCGCGGTTGGCGGGGCCTGAACCCGTCTCACGATCCTAGCCTCAGTCCGGCGCCGGGCTGCGGAATCCGTGCCGATAGTAGATCAGCGGCGATGCCGGCGCCTTGTCGTCCTCCCGCAAGTCGAGCGACACCACCCGGCCCAGCAGGATCTCGTGGTCGCCACCGGGGTGCACGGCTTCGGTCCGGCATTCCATCCGCCCCATGGCGTCGTCGAGCATCAGGGCCCCGCTGACCTCGCCGCGGGTGGTGCGGTAGCCGGTGAACTGCCCCCGCAGCGGTCGACCGCGGGTAGCGAACCAGGAGGCAGCGTCGCGCGAGCGGCCACCGAGGATGCTCACCGCCCAGTGCTGCTGCCCGAGCACGGCATCGTGGAACCTCGCCCGCCGATCCACGCAGACCAGCACCAACGGCGGTTCCAACGACACCGAGGTGAACGAGTTGGCCGTCATAGCGTGGTCGACGCCCTTGGCGTTGACGGACACGACGACCACGCCGGTGGCGTACCGGGCCAGCACGCGGCGGAACTCCACCGGGTCATTCGCATCCAACTGCACGCGTCGAGGCTACCCGTGCCGCGAGGCGATCGCCGCGTGACCCGTCATCGGGTGCCCGCACGCGGTCACAGGCCGGCGAACAGGTCGGTCTCGTAGTCGCCGTCCGGCACCAGCGTGCCCAGGGCGAGGCGGTAGTACTCGTAGCCGAGCGCCTCCGGACCCGCATTGGCGGACATCGCGAAGAATGGACCCTCCATGTCGATCTGCGAGGCGTGCGCCCGCATCGACGCGAGCTTGTGATCGAGGAAGTCCCGGCCGTCGAAGCGCGTGGTCACCAACTCGTCGGCCACCAGGAAAGGTGCCTCGGCCGGGTCCATGCCACCGAACGCCTCGGCGCGGGCCTCGGGCGGCATCGCCGCCATCGCATCGACCATCACCTGCCGCGGGAAGGCCGGCCAGTACAGCTTCGCGACCGACCAGGCGGGCCCGAGGTCGGGGCGGAACGACGGCACTGCTGCCAGTGACACCGCGTACATCGTCACCCGGTGGGCCTGGATGTGGTCCGGATGGCCGTAGCCGCCGAAGTCGTCATAGGTGATGAGCACCTGCGGGCGCACCTCACGGATGATCTGGACCAGCAGCGTCGCGGCCTCGAGCAGGTCGGCCCGCCAGAAGTTGTCCTGCCGGTCGTTGGCCGCGGTGCCGATCATGCCGCTGTCCCGGAAGCGCCCGTCGCCGCCGAGGCGGCGATAGTCCGTGACGCCGAGGGCCACCATGGCCTCGGCGAGTTCGCCGGCGCGGTGCGGCCCCAGGAGGTCGTCGGCGTGGGCGGCGAGGTGAGCCTTGTCGGCGAGCAGCACCTCACCCTCCTCCCCCAAGGTGCAGGTGACCAGAGTGACGGCGACGCCGTCGGCGGCATAGGCGGCCATGGTGGCGCCGGTGGTAAGGGTTTCGTCGTCGGGGTGCGCATGCACCAGCAGCAGCCTGCGGCCCGCAGGGGATTCGGTCATGGAGGGACTCTAGACCCCCGGCTGCGGCAAGATGGGGTCATGCTCGACGACGACGAGGACGATCCGACCAAGGCGCCGATCTTCAAGATCGCCGTGTGGATAGTCCTGGCGATCGCAGTGCTCGGTCTGATCCTCACGCTCGTACTGTCGTGACCGCCGCTGAGGACTTCCCCTATCGCTGGGCCGCCACCGGCCGGGGCAGCCGGGGCGCACCGCGCTCGGCGCTGCCGGTGGCCGAGCACTCCGTGGTGTTCGTGCGATCCGCCGACGGCCGCGACCCCCATGGCGATCTGTGGGCGCTCGACCTGGTTACCGGCGCCGAATCGCTGCTGGTGGCTGCGGCGGAGCTCGCTGCCGACGACTCCGACCTACCGGCCGCCGAGCGGGCCAGACGGGAACGGCTGCGCGAAGGCGGCGCGGGTATCACCGCGTTCTCCGTCGATCCGGCCGGTGAGGTCGCCTGCTTCGCCCTCGGGGGTCGGCTCTATGCGGTGGACCTCCCGGCGGCTCTCGCGGGGGCCGCCGCCGTTCGCGAACTCGCGGTGCCGGGGCCGGTGGTGGACCCGGTGGCCGGGCCCGGCGGCATCGCCTGGCATGCCCAGGGCCGGGTTTGGTGCGCCGAGGCCGACGGGTCCGCTGTGCGCGCGCTCACCCCCGACGACGGTGCGCAGTGGGGCCTGGCGGACTTCATCGCCGCTGAGGAGCTCGAGCGGATGCGCGGGTTGTGGTGGGCGCCGGACGGTGCTGCCCTGCTGGTGACGCGGGTGGACGACGCGGACGTGCCGTGCTGGTGGATCAGCGACCCCTCCAGGCCGCAGTCCCCTGCGAGGGAGCACCGATACCCCGCGGCGGGGGCCACGAACGCCACCGTGTCGCTCTGGTTGGTGCCGCTGGCTGGTGAGGTGCGCGAGGTGCTGCGGGTGGGGCCGGCGACGGCCGACCCGGACCGCCCCGCTGCCGGCCACGGCTTCGAGTACCTAGCGCAGGTGTCGTGGCGCGACGGCGACGCCTTGGCGCAACTGCTCACCCGGGACCAACGCTCCACCTCGGTGCTGGCCATCGACGCTGGTGGCACCCCGCGGGAGGTCGCCAACTGGTCGGACGACTGCTGGGTGGACGTACTGGCCGGGCTACCCAGGTGGCACCGGGACGGTCGACTGCTGACGCTGCGCCGGGACCGCGCTGCGGACCGGCTGCGGCTCTTTGCCGACGAGGAGCCGATCTCGCCACCGCAGTTGCAGTTGCGGTCGGTGCTCGGTGCCACTGCCGACGGCATCGTGGTGCGCGCCGCTGTCGCCCCCGCGACCTCGGACCTGCTGCTGCTCACCGCCGAGGGGCCCACCACGTTGGTGACCGACGGCTGGTACAACGGGACGTTGCACCACGATCAGTTGGTGCTCACCGGGGCGCAGTCCCTGCCAGGCTCCCAGCCTGCATGGCGCACAAGCGTGCACCGCATCACCCGGACGGGACTGGCCCAGGGCACGGCCCTCGCAAGTCGGGCGGAG
>JAUPKO010000130.1 GCA_030837395.1 Actinomycetota bacterium
GTGAAGACGATGCCACTGGCAGCCCAGCCGAGCCCGAAGGCGCATGCACCGGACCACGGCAGTCCGACCAGACCCAGCCCGAGGGCCACGCAACCGCCAAGCACCACGCTGGCGCCCATTCCCACCACGAGAGCCGCGGCCAGGGGTGCCGAGCGACCGACCGCACCCGCCTGCACGAGTTCGAGTCGGCCCGATTCCTCCTCTGCCCGGGTGTGCCGCACCGTGATGAATACGAACAGGATCGAGACCAACGCGGCTCCGAAAGCGGTCATCTTGATCAGCGACACCGCGCCCAGTGAGGTGGGGTCGTACACCTTGCCGTAGAGGGCCACCAGCGACGCCGTTGCGTTGATCGTCTCGGCAGCGGTGCGCAGGTCAGTCGGGTCCGGGTAGAGGTCTTTGGTGGCTGTCGCCGAGAACACCACCATCAGCGTCAGCCCGGCGATCCACAGCGGCAGCATCACCCGGTCGCGCCGCAGCGCCAGCCGGACGAGCACGCCGACGCCGGTCATGACTCACCGTCGCGGTAGTGGCGCAGGAACAACTCCTCCAGCGTCGGCGGATGGCACACCAGGGACTCGATGCCGCCGTTCGAGAGTCGCGCCAACAGACCATCCAGCCCGTGCGGCGCCACCTGCGCCGACACCGTGTGACCCTCGACGTGCAGGTCATGAACGCCGGGCACGTCAGCCATGCCTTCGGGCACCACTCGCACCGACGCGGTGACAGTCGTGTAGGTGAGTTGTCGCAGGTCGGCCAACGTGCCCGTCTCCACCACCACACCCCCGCGGATGATGCTCACCCGGTCGCACAGCACCTCGGCCTCGCTGAGGATGTGGGAGGAGAGCAGGATCGTCTTGCCTGCGCCCCGGATGTCCGCCACGCACCGTTGGAACGCGGCCTCCATCAACGGATCCAGACCGGCCGTAGGCTCATCGAGTAGATACAAGTCGACATCGCTTGCCAATGCTGCGACCAGCGCCACCTTCTGCCGGTTGCCCTTGGAGTATGTCCGTCCTTTGCGCGTCGGGTCCAAGTCGAACATCTCGATCAGGTCCGCTCGGCGCTTCGGGTCCAGGCCGCCGCGCATCCGGCCGAGCAGGTCGATCACCTCGCCGCCGCTGAGGTTGGGCCACAATGACACGTCCCCGGGAACGTAGGCCAGTCGGCGGTGCAGTTCGGCGGTGTCCCGCCACGGGTCCAGGCCCAGCACCGCCATCGTGCCGCCGTCGGATCGCAGCAGCCCCAGCAGCAGCCGCAGCGTGGTGGTCTTGCCCGAGCCGTTGGGGCCGAGGAAGGCGTGCACCTCCCCACGGCGGACCCTCAAATCAAGGCCGGCGAGGACCTCCGTGTGCCCGAAGCGCTTGCGCAGGCCCACGACCTCGATCACGCCTGAATCCGTGGCGATACCGGCACCGAACGCCGCATCGTTCTGGTGGCTGGCCATACTTCTTTGATACTCCACAAGCGGCCGCGGCGGAATCATCAGTCGCCGCCAGTCAGGCGAAGGAGGCCTCGATGACCCTCGTGCCCGGCCCCTCCGATGATGCCGAGATCATCACCGTGCGCTGGCTAGAGATGACCGAGCGCGGGCAGTTTCGACCAGCGAGGCGTGAGCCGGGTGTGCAGCCGGTGATGCTGACCGCCGGCCGACCCTCGGCCGAGTTGTCACGGTTTTGCTACGCCACCGTCGGTGCACCGTGGTTCTGGGTCGACCGCGACGACTGGACGCTGGGGCAGTGGTCCGACTGGGTCAGCCAACCCGGCCACGTGCTCACGACCTGCTGGGCCGACGGCGTGCTGGCCGGCTACTTCGAACTCGACCAGGCCGGCTCCGATGTGCAACTGGACTTCTTCGGCCTGACCACGGACTTCATCGGGATTGGCCTGGGCGGCTGGTTGTTGACGAATGCGGTGACTGCCGCGTGGGAGCGACCCGGCGCTGCCCGGGTGTGGCTGCGCACCTGCACCCTGGACGGCCCGATGGCCCTGGCCAACTACCAGGCGCGGGGCTTCACCGTGTATCGGCAGACCACCGAATGGCGCCGCCGACCCTGATGTGTATGAGTGAGCGCGCGTGAGCGTGGAGCTGTTCTACTCTCATGCCGTGACCACTGTTCCCGACGTCGTGAGCACCCACTTTCCCGGAGCGATCGGCCTCACAGACTTCCTGGATCGCAAGCGGATCTGGCTCCAGGGACACGGTTTCCGCCCAGGGGATGCCCTGGCAGTGACGGCCTGCTGCCGCGATGAGATCGTCTCGGAGTTCCGCGCTGAGGTGCGACGCCAGTGGAATTGGGCTTTCGACTTCTCCAGCCTCTCGGCCTTGCCGCTGGCCGGCGCCACCGGGATCCGGGCGGCCATCGATCATGCCCCGCGGATCATGGGTCACCCCGAAATCGTCGTGTTCGCACTGCCGCACGTGGGCATCCTCGAGGACGGCACGGCCGGCCACGTGATGCGTCGAGGCCGCAGTCGGCCCACCACGGCGTGCGGATCGTTGATGGCGGCGCAACGGTGGGCCGCTGCGACCGCCCACGACCCCACTGCCACTGACCTGGTGATCGACCCGACCGACGCCGAACAGTCGCTTGTGCGGATCCACCTACGCCGACAACTCGGGGACTTCTCGACGATGTCGCCGATCGCGCTGACCGAACATGTGCGTGAACTGATGCTGAGGGGGCTGTGGCGCCAGTTCACGGAACTCACGGACACGCTAACGGTGGACGTCGCACTGATCAGCGCCGTCCTAGTGCATGGGCACGACGGCGACTACGTGCAGCCGAAGGTGATTCGGCTTCGTCGGGCCGGTGCGGTGAGTGAGACTTCGGGCGGGGTGTGACCCCCGCCTGCGCTAGTGGCCGCTGAAGTTGAACACGCCGGCCCTGGAACCATCCGCGCGGCGTGGCGATGAAGCGCTGTAAGTGTCTGGTTGCACGTCGTCAACCAGATGGGCCACGATGTGGCCGATTTTGCGTGCGACGTTCCTGCTCTTCTTCTCTGTCCCAATCATCAGTGTTCTCCTCGATACCCACGGGCGGCCCTGGGAGGGTGCCGACCGAGCGCCGGGAAGGGTTGTCATAGGTGTTATCAACTCTTCACCTCTAGTGTAGTACCGCTCCAGCTGAATGGTCGGCAGACCGCCAGCGGAGTTGCACCGATCACACACGCCGCCTGGCGTTTGGTAGGAACCCGTCCACGTTGCCGCCTAGGAGGTCCCGTGCCAACTGCCAGCGTGGTGATGTCCCGCCTGCGACAGCCGGCCTCAGCAGCGATCGCGGGCATCATCTTCGCCGTGATCCTCATCGCCGTGATGGTGCTGCTGCGCGATGCTGCTGCGCTTGACCTGCGCACCGGCAGTCGCTGGGCCAGTGACGCGAGTCGGCGCAGCGCTGTGTCGATGGCGCTGGAGTTGATTCCCTTCGCTGGAATCGCGTTCTTGTGGTTCATCGGCGTGATCCGGTCGCAGGTGGGTGCAGCCGAGGACCGCTTCGTCGGGACTGTGTCGCTGGGTTCAGGAGTGCTGTTCGTGGCGATGTTGTTCGTGGCTGCGGCCTCGTTGAAGGCGTCGCTGGCCGCGACCGCGGGGACTTCGGCGGCGGTTGAGATCGACACGGCCTTTCCGGCCGCCCTGCTCGGCCTGTTCGGGGCCCGGATGGCTGCGGTGTTCGTGGCGGCGGTGACCACCGTCGGGCGTCGGGCCGGCGCCCTGCCGCCATGGCTCACGGGGATCGGGTACGTCGTGGCGGCGATGCTGTTGTTCACCCCGCCGTTGCCCCCGCTCAGTCAGTTCCTGTTTCCCGCTTGGGTGTTGCTGCTCAGCGGCTATCTGCTCACCGGGCGCCACCAACGGCCCCGCGTGGTCGGAACGGCCGGCACATGACGAGTGAGACTGCGGATCACCGGCCATGGCAGGAGCCGGACCTGGTGGAGCTTGTGCGGGCCATAGCTGACTGCCACCAAATTCTGCTGGGTACTCCCCTGGCCCCGGGGCCAGGGGTTGGGTGTGGGTCGAGCGCCCGGTCTGGCCACGGCGCCGCTGCTTCGGCTGGCGCCGGGCCTGGGCCCGATACGGCAGCGATGGCGGATCTTGGGAGCGGCCCCGATCCGGCAGCGATGGCGGAGCAGTTGTACAACGCCAAGTTTGCGCTGCTGGCCCACGACGGTGGGGCCGATCCCGTGTTCGTCTA
>JAUPKO010000131.1 GCA_030837395.1 Actinomycetota bacterium
AGGGCGTCGATGATCGCCTGCAGGCGTTGCAGGTCATGGAAGGCGGTGAGGTCCACGAAGGTGGCAACCGCGCCGCGTACCGGCGTGGAGGGCACCGAATACGGCAGGATCCGCACCAAGTAGGTGCGCCTGCCGTCGATGGTCTGGATCTCGCGTTCGCTCATCCGCTCGGTGCGCAGGGTGGATTCGATGTCCGAGATCAGATCCGGGTAGCGCAACGAGTGTGCGAAGTCGTCCAGCCGTCGGCCCACGTCGGAGTCCCGCAGCCGGAAGATGTCGGCCGCGTCCGGCGAGAACCGCGTCAGCACGAGATCCTGGTCCACGAACACCGTCGCCACGCCCGCCGCCTTCGCCATGCTGTCGAGATCGGCGTTGATCCTGTTGAGGATCAGCATCTTCTCCTGGTATTCGACGTTGACGGTATTGAGCTCCTCATTGACCGATTGGAGTTCCTCGTTGGAACTTTGCAACTCCTCGTTGGAGGCCATGAGTTCCTCATTGGTGGCCTGCAACTCCTCGTTGGCGGTCTCCAGTTCCTCAATCGTCGCCTGCAGATTCTCCCGCGTTGCGATCAACTCGTGCTCGAGGATCGTGATGCGCTCCATGGTCTCGGCGCCGACGTTGACCGCGACGGAGGTGCCGATCACCGGCGACAGTTGCTCCTCGAACGACAACAAGGTGAAGCGCTCATCCGACTTCAGCTGGATCGGCCGCGCCGACAGGCGCAGGAACTTGACCTCGTCGTCCCCGGTGGTGAAGTGGATGCCATCCGACACGATCGTGTTGCCGTCACGAGCGGCTTTGAACAACAACGCCGACGCGATCGGCACCAACGGGTCGGGCAGCAGCCGGTTCAACTCCAGACTCGCGACGCCCTCTCGTACGCGGACATAGTCCTTCACATCGCCGAACATGTGCACGGCCTCGTGGTTGGCGTTCACCAGGATCGACGGCGGTATGTACGCCCCCAGGAGGGCACTGGTGCCGGCCTCCAACGCATCGGCGTCCACCAACGCCGTGGACCTGCGCGAGGCCGGCCCGCGGACGCCGACGGTGCGGGCGCTGGGCGGTTGCAGCCGCCGGTCGAACAGCAGCGGTGAGGCAGCAGCGGTGCGCTGGAAGATCTTGTGTTTGGCATCTACCGGTCGGAGGCCCTCGGAGAACGCCGACAAGGACTCGCTGGAGCCCAGGAACAAGTAGCCGCCCGGGCGCAGCGCGTATTGCAGCGACCGCAACGCGTGCTCCTGCGCCACCGGCTTGAAATAGATGAGCGTGTTTCGACAGATCACCAGGTCCATCTTGGTGAACGGCGGATCGGCCAACAGATTGTGCCGGGCCAGCACGACACATTGTCGAAGTTCGTTCTTGACCACGAACGAGCTTCCCTTGCGGATGAAGAAGCGCTCCAACCGCTCCGGCGTCAACTCGACCGCAGCAGACTCCGGGTAGGCCCCGGCACCGGCGGCCTCGACGCATTGCGGATCGACGTCGGTGCCGAAGATCTTCAGGCTCGGCCATCGCCGCTCCCGTTCGAAGGCTTCCAGGAACAGCATCCCGATGCTGTAAGCCTCTTCGCCGGTGGAGACCCCCGCATTCCACACCCGGATGGTGTCGCCGGCCTGTTTGCTGGCCAGGATCTCCGGAATCACCACACTTGCCAGGGCGTCGAACGCGCCCTCGTCGCGGAAGAAGCTCGTCACCGAGATCAGCATCTCCCGACGCAGCGACACGGCCTCGGCGCGGTCGTCCTCCAGCAGCGAGAGGTAGTCCTGCAGGCTGCGGATGTGACGCACCTGCATGCGTCGTTCGATGCGGCGCATGATCGTGCCGGGCTTGTAGTCCTTGAAGTCGATGCCCCCCACCTGCAGCAACAGCCGCAGGATCTCGTCGAGCGCCTCGTCCTGCGTCAGCGGTGCACGGTTGGCCCGCGGCGGCAACTGCGGCTCTTCGGCGTACGGCTCATTGCGGATGTGCGCCATGATCCGGCCGGGAATCTCATCCGCGGCAAGGATGGCATCGACCACGCCGGTGCTGATGACGGAGCGGGGCATGCCATCGAATTTGGCCGAGTCCGGATCCTGCGCGAGCAGGAAGCCGCCGGAGGCATTGATCGCCACCGCACCACGCGTGCCGTCCGTGCCGGTACCGGAGAGCACCACACCGATCGCCTGATCGCCGTAGGTGTCGGCCAACGAGGTGAAGAAGATGTCGATGGGCAGAGTGAGCCCGCGGGGGTTCTTCGGGGTGAGGTGCAAGTGCCCGGCAGTGGCGTGCATGATCGCACCGGGCGGGATCAGGTAGACGCAATCGCCCTTGATGGCCATGTCGTCCTGAACCATGATCACCGGCATGTCGGTGTGGCGGCTCAAGAGGTTGTTCATCATTGACTTGTGGTCCGGCGACAGGTGCTGGATCACGACGAAGGCGGCGCCGGAGTCCGAGGGGCAGGCCTCGAAGAATCGCTCCAGGGCATCGAGCCCGCCCGCCGAGGCGCCGATCGCCACCACATGGCCCGCGAAGGAGCCGTCGGCCGGTCGGGCGCGGGGGACGTCGTCTTCGTCGAGCACCACACCGACGGGACCGTCGGCCGTCGCACCGAGATCACTCCCGGATTCCGCCGGCTCCGGGTCATCACTGATCACCACGGCAGGATCTTCACTGACGGACACGTGTCTTCCTCACTGCGTTGAGGACGGGCGAGATTCCAGTAAACCGCCTCGTCACGCTATGGCGGGGCCGTTCGGCCGGTAAAACTCCCTCGGCCCCACCACACTTGTCAGGCTAGTGACCCAGTGCGCTGGGTTGCTCAACGTGGGTCAGATGCCCGTCCAGAATCTCGAAGACCCGGTCCGTGTACTCGACCATCCGCAGGTCATGGGTGACCATGATGCCGGTCTTGCCCCGGGACTTGACCTCACGGCGCAGCATCTCCACCACTTGGCGCCCCATTGCGGTGTCCAGCGCGGCCGTCGGTTCGTCGACCAGCACCAAGTCCGGGTCGTTCATCAGCGCCCGCCCGATCGCCACCCGTTGCCGCTCGCCGCCGGAGAGTTGCTCCGGCAGGTTCTTGGCCCGGTCGGCCAGGCCCAACTCGGCCAGCAATTCGTCGGCGCGCTGCTGCGCCTGCTTCTTCGAGATGCCCTTGACCAGGGACGACACGAACAGCAGATTCTCGCGCGCGGTGAGGAAGGGCACCAGGTTGGCGGACTGGAACACGAAACCCACACGCTCGGCCCGGAAGGCTGTGAGTTGCTTGCGGGTCATGTTGCCCACGTCCGCGTTGCCGACGTGAACCGTGCCGGAGGTGGGGGCTAGTAATCCGCCAATGATCGAAATCAGCGTCGTCTTGCCGGATCCGGAGGGACCCAGCAGGGCGACGAACTCGCCCTGATCCACCGCCATCGTGGCGTCGGACACAGCAACCACCTCGGTGTGACCGCTGCCATAGACCTTGCGAACGTCGTTCACCCGCAGGAGCGCTTCGGGGTGGTGGGCGGCATCCTCGGCAGGGGGTTCGCCTGGGCCGTTGGGGACCGATCCAGTGGCTTCGAGCACGGGATCAATCGAGTCGGGGTCGGTCACAGGACACCTCCGATAGCGGTGGCGGGGTCGATTTTGGCGATCCGGCGCAGGGAGAACAGGGCACCGACGACGCCCGCCACCAGCGTGAAGATGGCGATAGTGATGAGGGTCTCGGTGCGGAACAGGGTGGGCACTCCGGCCGGGATGACGAAGTCGAACAGTCGCGCCACGATCGCCCCGATCACCACCCCCAGGGCGGATGCGATCAGCGCCTGCAGGATCACCCCGGCGCCCAAGCGGCCGGTCGAGGCGCCAAGAGCTTTCAGGGCTGCGAACAACTCGCGTTTCTCCAGCACCAGCAGGGCGAAGAACAGCGCCACGACAAGCCCCGCCACGGCAAGTGTCGTGTAGATGATCGAGTTGAGGGTCGAACTCTGCTGTTCCACGCCGGGAATCGCCAGCCCGGTCTGCTCGGCCGTGAGGATGGTCGCATCCGGGATGGTCGCGGCGATGGCGGCAAGGTCGGCGCCCTGGGACGTCACCAGGGCGATGGCGTTGACAGTGTCGGTCTGGGCCCGCAACTCGGGCCGTACGGCGTCACGCATGGCGCGCCAGGTGTCGACGCTGGTCCACAGGGTGGGCTGAAGTTGGTACTCCGAATCAGCAGTG
>JAUPKO010000132.1 GCA_030837395.1 Actinomycetota bacterium
CACCTCACGGGTCCGCGGGCCGGCTTGGCCGAGAAGCTCACCCCGGCTCTGCCCGGCTTCCCGGACAACATCTCGACCGGCACTGACGGGCGCATCTGGGTGGCCATCGCGAGCCCCCGAAACGGCCTACTCGACCGCCTCGCACCGCTACCGGCGGCCCTGCGGTCGGCCGTGTGGGCACTACCGGACACGTTGCAGCCCAAGCCGGTCAATCTCACGTGTGCCGTCGTCGTCGACCCCGGCACCGATCGGATCGTCGCCGCCTACGCCACGCGGCATCGCGAATTCGGCGTGTCCACAGGCGTGCGGGAGCACCACGGAACCGTCTGGTTGGGCAGTCTGTCGGCATCGACCGTCGCTTCGTTCACGGTGCGGCGCTGACGGCTCAGCCCATGCCTAGTGCCTGCTTCACCGTCGCCGCCAGCGCCCCACCGTCGACACGGCCGGCGGTGGCGGGTTTGAGTGACTTCATCACCGCACCCATCGCCCGCCCACCGGTCAAGCCCTGGGCCTCGGCATCGGCGACGGCCTGGGCCACCAGCGCGGCGACCTCCTCGTCGGTCAGTGGCTCGGGCAGGTAGCGTCGGATGACCGCGGCCTCGGCCAACTCGGCCTGCGCCAACTCTTCGCGGTCGGCTGCGGCGAAGGCCTCGGCGGACTCGCGGCGACGCTTGAGTTCGGTGGTGAGGATCGCCACCTCGTCGTCGTGACTCAACTCGTGCGCCGTCGTGCCGGACACTTCCGCCTGGGTGATGGCGGTCAGGATCATCCGGACGGTGCGCACGGTCTCGGTATCGCCGGCGCGCATGGCGGCGGTGAGGTCGGTGTGCAGGGTGTCTTTGAGCGAGGTCATGCCCCCATTGTGACCGGTGCCGCCGAGCCCTGTCAGGTGGCATCAGCCGCGCATCCGTCGACACGAACCCGACCCTGCCGGTAGCGTCGCAACTCCACCAACCGCGAGAGGATCGCCATGAGCAACGAGGATGACCTGGAACTCGAGACCGTCGACGTCGTCGAGGAGGTCACGGTAGGGGAGGACGAGGACGGCAACGTGGTCATCGAGGACACCACCGTCTACGTCGATGAGGAGACCGGCGCCGCACTGGTGGACGACATCACGATCGTCGAGACGCCGGACGGACTGATCGTCACCGACGAGGTCGTGACCGCCCTGGACGGCGACGGCAACGAGGTGGGCTCGATCGAGGACGTCGAGGTTTACGCCGAAGAGGACGATGTCTGAGCCCGTCCGAGGCCTGGCCGGCTGGCATCGCGTGGTGAGTCAGCGCGATGCCGGCCTGCTGGCCGAATTGCTCGCCGACGACGTCGTGTTCCTCTCCCCCGTGGTGTTCACCCCGCAGGTCGGCAAAGACCTCACCACGATGTACCTCACCGGGGCCATGCACGTGATCGCCAACGACTCGTTCCGGTATGTGCGCGAGGTGGCGCACGACCGTGACGCCGTGCTCGAATTCGTCACGCAGATCGACGGCGTCTCGGTGAACGGCATCGACATGATCCGCTTCGACGAGCGGGGCAAGATCGTGGACTTCACGGTGATGGTGCGCCCGCTCAAGGGCATGCTCGCGGTGCAATCGGCGATGGCCGCCCTGCTGGCCCAACTGCAGAACGGAGCCGCTCCCGGCGCGCCTTGATCGAATGAGCCGTTCCGACGGGTAGGTTCCGCGAATGACCAGCGAGCCTGGGGGCCCGTCACCGCGGCCGGAGGTTCGCCTGCGCACAGCTCGCATCGCGGTGGTGCTGGGGCTGCCGCTGCTTGCAGGGGTAGCGGGTTTCACCGTCTCCGCTTTCGCGACCCCGGCCGACACCGCGGGGGTGACGCCGCTCGCCGGACCAGCCCAGGCCGCCGCGGCAGCGACTGCGGCACCGCTCGCGCCGGACACCGTCATCACTATGTCCGCCACCGGCGATGTGATCATGGGTTCGGTGCCCGACATGATGCCCGCGAACGATGGCCACGGCTTCTTCGACTCGGTTGCCGCGCCACTGCAGTCCGACCTCGTCATGGGCAACTTGGAGGAAGCGCTGACCGAGGACACCGGCACATCCAAGTGTGGGGTGAATGGCGACGGGTGCTTTCAGTTCAGGTTGCCGCCGGCCTACGCCGGGCGACTCAAGGATGCCGGGTTCGACGTCATGAACCTGGCCAACAATCACACCCACGACTTCGGTCCGCTCGGCTACGAGAACACCAAGGTGGCTTTGGCCGCGCAGGGCATCGACTACACCGGCGACCACGATCAGGTGACCATCAGGGAAGTCAACGGAGTGACCGTCGGCATCATCGGATTCTCCCCCTACGCGATGCACAACCAGGTGTCGGACATCGCTCACGGCGCCGCCCTGGTCCGTATGGCCGATCGCTTCGTCGACGTGGTCGTGGTGCAGGCGCAGATGGGCGCCGAAGGTCCCGACCAGGTCAACACCCCCTATGGCCCGGAGATCTTTTACGACGAGAACCGCGGCGACGTGCGCGCCTTCTCGCACGCGATGATCGATGCTGGCGCTGACGTGATCATCGGCCACAGCCCGCACGTGTTGCGCGGCATGGAGTTCTACCAAGGCCGACTCATCGCCTACAGCCTGGGCAACTTTGCCGGCGGCGGCAAGACGTTGAGCAACAACGGCCCCCTCGGCCTCGGCGGAATCCTGCGGGTGTCGGTCAAGGCGGATGGCAGTTGGGCCGGCGGTCAGTTCGTGTCGACCTTCATGGACGCGACCGGGGTGCCGACGGTCGACGACTACCAGCAGTCCCAGCAACTGCTCGCAGAACTGAACTCCGCGGACTTCCCGGGCACCGGTGTGAGTTATGGACCCGACGGCGAGATCATCGCCCCAGACCAGCCACAGGCGGCCGAAGCCGGCTGACGAACGATGCGGGGCCCCCGGTGATAACACCTGGGACCCCGCACCACTGCTCGTCGATTTCAGCTTTCCGACGTGCCCTCGACCACCTCCGCGGCCTGGCTGACGTCACTGGGGCTGCCGGTGCGCACCGTCACCCGCGCCGGGCGGTGGGCGGCCACCAGCGCCGACAACTTGATCCGCAGGATGCCATCGCTGTAGTGGGCGTCGACGGAGTCGGGGTCGATGCGGGTGCCGAGCTTGAACTCACGCCGAAAGGCGCCGGAACGCATCTCGTTGACGAGCACCTTCTCGCCCTCAGGCACCTCGGCCATGTCGCGCCGACCGGCCACCACCAGGGTGTCGTCCAGGACGTCGACAGCGATGTCATCGGCCTTGGCACCGGGCAGTTCGAGGTCCACGAACACATCGTCCCCGGACTGCACGAACCGGGCCGCCGGGGTCCACACGGCCGCCAACTGGCCACCGAAGGCGTCCCGGATCATCGCGTCGAACTGCGAGTCGAGCCGGTTGCGACGAACGGCGAATTGCGACTGGATTCCCATCTCTGGAGCCTTCCTTTCACGTTAGGCGGGGCTGTTCCGACCAACCCCACTGGTTAGCACTCTGTGCTTGTGAGTGCTAACAGCAGGACTGCGATGCCCTATTCCCGCCTTCCTGAACTATTCTGCCGCCTCTTGTGGCCTCATACCCAGATACCGCGTCGGCTCGCCCCATTCCTTGCCACACGTGCCGGGAGCCGTGATCGTTGTCCGACCCGGCGCGACCATCCGCCGTCCGGCACAGTTGGGTCATGACCGACATCGACCCGGCTTTCCCACCCGCAGCAGCCGAGCACACCCTGGAGAACCGACGGCTATGGGACGAGATGGCACCGGACTGGGTGGCCGGCGGTGAGGCGAACTGGCGCGCCGCCACCCCGACGTGGGGGGTGTGGAGCGTCTCGAACGAGGTGCTCCCACTGCTGCCGGCCGAGCACGGCCTGTCGATCAACTGGATCCACGCAGATGCCGAGCACCTTCCGGTGCCGTCGGCCTGTGCGGATTTCGCGATCTCGGAGTACGGCGCGGCGCTGTGGTGCCGACCCGAACGCTGGCTCGCCGAGGCCGCCCGCATCCTGCGACCAGGTGGCCGGCTGGTGTTCCTCACCAGCCATCCGTTGGCAGCCGTCTGCATCCCGCCTAACGGCGCAGCCGTGAACACCACCCTCAATCGGAGCTACTTCGGCCTCGATGTCCTCGATTGGCGCGAGGCGGAGGTGGACCCCGGCGGTATCGAGTTCAACCGCCCCATCTCGGCGTGGTTTCGCAACCTGACCTGAGGCACGCGCAGCGTCAGGACGCCGCGTCCAACGCGGCGACCTCCGGCGGGGTGCCCTCCCCGCAGAACTGCCGGTAGGCCGCCTCAGGGTCGGCCGAAATGCGCAGCTGGGTGCGGTGCGGGGCGCCGGTGATGTTCTGCCACACCACGGCAGGGGTCAGCGGCTGCTGCGGTGCAGCCACGAACTCGGCCAACTCCGGGCAGGCCAGCGCGGCTCGGGCCCAGGCGGTCTGACGCGCCAACTGATCCCCGGTGACGATGGGGATCAACGGACCGTAGAACTTCGAGGCTTCCGCACGTTCGGCCTGGATCTCGTCGAAGGCGGCCACGTCGGTGCCCGGTTCCGTGAGCGAGGCGATCACCCACGGCGTCGGCAGGGACTTCTCGTGCCCCGGGTGGCCGCGCCGGGTGAGCTCCATATGGGAGGCCAGCGGGGTGGCCAGGCCATTGAGATCGAAGATGGTCAGGCGCTCGCCGAAGTAGTAGCCGTCCAGCCCGATGCCGCCCGCCACCAGGGTGGGCAGCACCACCTGCGGTTGGGTGGGCACCTGCAACAGATGCGGTTCGTATTGGAAGACGGACTTCATGTAGAGCCCATCGGTTGCCAGCCACGCCGTCGCCGGCGACCCGGGGAAATAGCCGAACTGCTGCGCCGTCACCGTGCCGTCGCCGGCGACGTCGTCGAACGGGAACAGCGTCGACGGCGGACGCAGGGCCAGCAGGCACACCAGCGCCCACGGCAGCGTCACCAACGACACCGCGAACCGCCTGGTCAACGGCAGCATCGCCACCGGGATGACCCCTGCGAACAGCGCCGGCAGCAACAGTCGGGCGTGCAGATAGTCCCCGCCCATGAGGATCACGAAGCCAGCGTTGACCAGCGCCGAGGCCGGGAAAACGAGCAGCACCGCGAGGCGACGGGTGGCGGCTCTGTCCCGCCACCACCCCATCACGGCCGGCAGGTAGGCCCCGAACAACAGCGCCAACACCGGCAGCCACAACCAGTAGATCGACACGAAGTTGTTCAGGTAGCGCAGGCCCATGTCCGGTCGCGGCCGGGTGCCCTCCTTGGCGATGGCCGTGTTGGCCACGAGTTCGCCGAAGTAGCCCATCCGGAACAACTGGTACACCGCGGGCAACGCGAACGCCCACACCAGCACCCCGGCCCGGCCCGGCCAGGTGGTCCTGCGCCAGGTGGCCACCAGCACCAGCCCCACGAACAGCACGCTCGTGATCGCCAATTCGGGGCGCACCAGGGGCCCCAGGCCGAGCACGAGCAGCACCCAGCCCGCCGGTGGCCCGGCCTCGCAGCCACGACCGGCCCACCCTGCCAGCAGGAACAGCGCCAGGCCCAGCCAGCCGAAGGTCAGCCCGGTCTCCAGGCCGGTGGTCGCGAAGTTCCACATGGGTGGCAAGACCGCCAGCACCAGCGCCCCCACCGGCATCCAGAACACCCGACCGGTGTCGTGTCCGACGGGTCCGGCCGGGCTGAACAGGCGCCTGGCACCAAGCATGCCGAGCACCACACCGGCCACGGTGAAGGCCAAGCCAAGACCGACCGCCACCCACTCGAGGGCGAACGGAGTCAGCAATCCGCCCAGGGCGACGGCCGCCACCCACAGCACCCCCGTGTAGACCTCAACCCTTTCGCCGACGTTGAACACCGGCCCGTCGCCGTCGAGCACATTGCTGATGATCCGCAGGTAGATGAAGCCATCGTCGACGATGTAGCGGTGCCGCCAGCCCTGCACCGCCAGCAGCAGCACCGGCAGCGCGATCAGCCCCCCCTGCGCCAACATGCGTGGCGCCCACCGCGAGGTGCCTGCGGGGCCGGTCTGGCCATCAGACGCGGCCGCACCGGTGCGCTGTGCCGCCAGAGCCATCGTTCGATCTGCCTCTCGTGGACGGGCCGGCACGGGCGTGCTGCCCCGCAAAACGATAGCCCGCGCGACCATGCGCGGATCGACGCGCCACTCGCGTCGACAGCGATAGGCTCGGCAGATGGTTGGCGACTTCGACGCCCGCGAGTGGGCAACCCGGGTGCTCAGCGACCATGACCTGGTGGCCGGCTCCTCCGATATCGGGCCGGTGATAGCCAAAGACGACGTGCAGTGCCAGGTGTCGTTCGTCGATCAGGGCTTCCGCACCCTCGTGGGCTTCACGGGGGTGGTGCTCCCGGACGCGACGCCGACCCCCGAGCTCTTCCAGTGGATCGCCACCCGCGGGCAGTCGCACTACTTCGGCAGCACCCGCGTAGCAGGGCGCAGCGACGGTGGCTCCAGCGTGCAGTTCGAGTGCTACCTGGCAGCGGATCCGCAGCGCGGCGGCGACCTGGCGGAGATGGCCACACTGGCGCTTGCGGCGACCTCCAAGTTCCGGGCCGAGCTCGCCCACCCCGCGCCACCGGCCTCCCTGCCGGCCACCGGTGCCGATGAGGACAACGACCTCGAGGCCGCCCTCGCCCAATTGGATGCGCTGGTCGGCCTGGCCGAGGTCAAGGCCAGGATTCGTGATCTGGTCGCCACCCACCGGGTCAACCAAACCCGGGTCGGCGAAGGCCTGCGACCTGTGCAGGTGGGCCTGCACCTGGTGTTCACAGGCGATCCGGGCACCGGCAAGACCACCGTCGCCCGCCTGGTCGCGCACATCTACCGGGCCCTGGGCATTCTGAGTCAAGGGCACCTGGTGGAGGTCGATCGCGGCGACCTCATCGGCAAATACGTGGGCCATACTGCGCCGCTGGTGGATTCAGTGTTGGAGCAGGCGGCCGGGGGGGTGCTGTTCATCGACGAGGCCTACTCGCTCACCCAATCCACCGGCAGCGATTTCGGCCCCGAGGCAATCGCACAGTTGGTCAAGGGGATGGAGGACCGGCGCGACGATCTTGCGGTGATCGTCGCCGGCTACCGCGAACCGATGGCCGGATTCATCTCGTCGAATCCCGGCCTGCGGTCGCGCTTCGGCACGTTCATCGACTTCCCCAACTACACCGTGGACGAGTTGCTGACGATCTGGTCGTCCATGGCGGCGGCACACGACCTCGCCGCCGACGACTCCGTGCTGGCGGCCCTGCGCGCGCATCTGTCGTCGGTGCCGACCGGCGGTGAGGCCGGAAACGCCCGCTACGTGCGCAGGATTTTCGAGGAGATGTACCTGCGGATGTCCCAACGCGCCACCGCCGACGGGACGGTGGACTTGGTCGAAGTCGTGGCGTTCACGGCCGCTGACGTCCCACCACCGCACCCCGATTCGGGCGGTCCAGGCGGTGCCGCCCCCCGCCACCCCGCCATGTGAGGGACGGCACCATACCGACGGTAACCCGTTGCCAGCATCCCCCGCCTGTCCCGGTTGTCACCATTTGAGGTGACACCCACGCCTGCTGGCACTGTCGGCGGGTTGGTCGGCAGTGGGCCGCCGTGTGGTGCGCAGGCTATGGTGGGGTGCGCAGGTGCGGTGGTGGCGCGACGGCTCAAGCTCGGGACCTTGGGCGCACACGAGGCAGGGGTGACGTGGTCGGGTGGCGGGGTCGATGGGCGGGTGCCATTGCGGTGCTGGCGGTACCACTGGCGGCGTGCGCCCCCAACGACGCTGCAATCGCTGCCTCCCTGGCGGCCCGGCCCGCCGAACCATCGCTGCCTCCCGCACCCTCGGTGTCGGCCCTGGGCACGGAAATCTGGCGGATCCCGCTGGCCGGGGGAAGCACAAGAAGTTTCACCGTGGACCACGCCGGCGACACGTTCCTGCTGGCCGCGCTGCCGGATGACCGGCCGATGGAGGTTATCGTCGGCGCCAGCCGAAGCGGCACCGTGATGGGTCGGTTCACCTTGCCGATGGGCTCCGCCTGGCCGGTGCTGCTGGGCCAACCGGCGCAACCCATCATCGTCGCCGCAGTCCCCACCGGCGACGCCGACTTCAGCAACACCGTCGCCGGGTTCGACCTCACCGGCGCGCGCGTGTGGCAGGTCACGGCCGAGCAGTTGGGCCTGCCGGTCGGCATCGGGGTGCACGTCGACCCGTCCGCCGACGGGCGCGTGGTGGTCCGGTCCTCGCCCCGACCGTTCCCGGCGTACAAGGACGCCGCCCTGTGGTTGCTGGACTCGTCGACTGGGACCCTGGTGTGGGAACCACCTGGGGGTCGATCCGTGCGCTGGGCCGAGGCGGCCGACGGCCTGTTGATGTACACCTGGCGAAGCGACGGTGACGTCGATGATGCTAGCGATCGGGTGACCATGCGCTCGCTGGCTGACGGTCGCGAACTCGGCACGGTGGAGGTGATCAACGACTTCGGCGGCGACCGCAGTTTGAACTCCCGCTGCGGGGGAATCGTGGCGCGCGACCGGGTGGCGATCTGCCAGTGGGACGGCGAACAGCACGCCGTGCTATTGGCCGACCAGACCGGTGCGGTGATCGGCACGTTCGATTCGGTGAACACGCCGGTGATCGACCGGCAAGCCAGCGTGGTGGTAGTCGATCCCCTGCAGTCGGCGGACGGCGTTCTGGGGCTGCGCGGCGAGGACGGCGCCGTACTCTGGCGCTACTCCGCTGCGGACGTCCTCGAGTACGGCTTCGGTGTCGACGTCGGCCGCGACGGCCTGCTGATCGGGAACCTCGTCGGCAAGAACCTCGCCATGTCGTCGCGCGTGGGCACCTGGCTCGTGGTCGACACTTTCGAACTGATCCGTTCGGGGGCCTCCATCGGCGACGTCGTGATCGATGTTCGATCCGGCGACGCCGTGGGCTATGCGGCACGCGGAGTGGGCGTGGGCATCCTGCCTGACCAGTCGGACCGCGTCCTGTTCGTCACGCCATGACGCGCAGGGACCTGCGCGGGCCCACGACCTGGGCGACCCAGGTCAGCCTGACCAGGATGGCCGCCGTCACCGTCGCCGCCGGCTTGATCTGGCTGGGTCTCTGGCCGTTGGTGGCGCCTCCGGAGGCTGTGCCCGGCCCCTGGTTGCGATTCGCCCTGCTGGGCTGGGCAATGGCGATCCTGGCCGCCACATCGGCAGTGTGGCCCCACCGCACAGCGGCGCGGTGGATGCCGTGGGCAGCTGCGCTGGTGGCACTGATCGCCCTGTCGGACGTCAAGGCCAACACGGCCCTGCAGGGCTGGTGGAGCAGTCTGGAACTGGCCGCCTTGCTCGTCCTCGCGGCTGGGGTGGCCCTGCCGATAGCGGCCGGGGTGGCCTCCGCGGGTGTGGTCGTGACCACGGTGGCCTACCTGTCTCTGGCCGGCAGCGCCGACGCCAACGCCTTCGTGACGACAGTCGCCGGTGCCGCCGCAACGGCCCGAGTGCTGGTCGCGGCGGTGGCCGTCATTCTCGGCGCCTACCTCCTGCGGCGGGCGTCGCTGCGCACCGATGCTGTGGTGGCGGCGAGCCGAGATCGACGCGAACAGACCGAGTCGGCCGAACGTCAGCGGCGCAGCGACCGAAGGGCCCGGTGGTTCCTGCACGACTCCGGAATGAACTCGCTCGAGGCGATCGCCAGAGGCGTGCCGGCTGGCAACGAGGCCGCCTTCCGGCAGCGTTGCGGTGCCGATGCCGAACGCTGGTTGGGCGTCGTCGACGCCCCGGCCGCGGACATCGCCTCAGCTTTCAACCCGGCCATCGATGAAGCTTCGTTGCGGGGCGTGCACGTCGAGGCCGAGTTCGAGGTGTCAGGTGCGTTGGACGGGCACGTCCTGCAACCGCTGGTGGAAGCCGCCGGCGAGGCACTGCGCAACTCGGCAAAGCATGCGGGCGTGACGGACGCCGCGTTGCGGGTGCGGGTCGGCCAAGGGTCGGTGGAGGTCGTGGTCAGCGACCAGGGCCGCGGTTTCGACCCCACCCGCCGGTCGACCGGCTTCGGCATCACACAGTCCATCAAGGGTCGGCTGGACGATGCCGGTGGCAGGGCGACCGTCGAGTCCAGCCCCGGGGCAGGAACGGTCGTGCGCCTACAGTGGCCGGCGCACCCCTCGACGGGGACACCGGCCGCCACCGGGTCCGCCGCGCAGGTGCTGGATTTGCCGACGGAACTGGCCGGCCTAAGTTGGCTGCCCATCGCTTTCGTGGCCGTCGGGGCGCTTGCCTCGACGATGGTCAACTGGTCCTCGGTGGCGGTGCCGTGGCTGCTGCTGGGCAGTGGCCTGACCTTGGCTGTCGCCTGCTGGTGGCTTGTCCATCGATGGCGCACCGGCACTCTGGACCGGGCCGACGTCGGCATTGTCATCGGTGCCGTCGCCCTGACCACCGTAGCCATGCCGATCGCCGATCCGTTCTGCTCCGCCGCCACCGGTCCACCGCTCGTACCTGATGGTCGCCTCGTGGCGCTGGCCCTGCTCGGCGTGCTGCTGGCGTCATGGCGGGCCTCGTCGCTGACCTTGGCCCTGGCACTGTCGGCCCTCGCGGTGGCCGCGGCGATGTGGTTCCACGTGTGGCCCCCGTGCAGTCTGGCCACGGTCCCCACAGCCATGGGGCTGCTCCTTGTGGCGGTGGCCGGCCTGTTCCTGGGTCGGGCCGTCCGCACCCAGCAGCGCGCGGCCTGGAGGGCGTTCGAGGCGGACCAGCGCGCCAGGCTTGAGTTGGCCCGGCTCCGCGCCGACGACCTCGTCCGCTCGCAGTGGAGGTTCGCCGCGGTGGACGAGGCCCGCGCGATGTTGCAGCGGATCGCCGACCCGCACGTGGATCTGCGGGACCCGCGGGTCAGAGGTCGCGCCCACGAGGTGGCCGCTCGGCTTCGCTCGGCGGTGCGGGCCAGTGAACTGCCCAGCGATCTGGGCACGGTCCTGATGGGGTTGATCGACGACGGACGGCGTCATGGCTACCTGGTCTCCATCGACGGTGACCTGGGCGAGGTGGCCTCACCGGGCGACCCCCGGGTGGCCGCGGTCTCGGCCGAGTTGCGCCAGTGGTGGAACAGGCAACCGGCCGGGGCCCGCGGGGTGCGGGTGACGCTGTCCGACTTCGACGGCACCGCATCGGTGCTTGCCCACGTCGAACTGCCAGAGCCGGTCCGACTGCCGAGCAGCGAGCCGGAAGCCGAGGTCACATCGGCCGGCCACAGCGGCGGCCCGACGCTGTCCACCTGGGCGGATGACTCGGGCCGCTGGTGGCAAGCAGAGTGGTCGACGGTGGCGCCGCCGGAGACGGCTTGAAGCTCAAGTAGCATCGACACGTTGGGGTGCGTTGGTGCAATGAGGGGACGGCGATGAAATCCACTTCCAAGGCGACTATCGGCATGGTGGGTGTGATCCTGATCGGCCCGCTGGCGGCGTGCTCGAGCGACACCTCGGCCACAGCCGAGGAATCCGTCACCACCGCACCCGCCTCCGACGCACCGTTCACCCCTGTGGCCGCCAAACAGTGGACTGTGGACACCAGCGGCTGGTGGGTGCCCGAGGACCCGACGGGATGCCTCACCGAGACGACCACCTGCCCGATGAGCGCCTGGCCCACACGGGAGTACAAGGTCGGCCAGGTTGCCGTCAACGTCTTCCGCGAGGGCGACACCCTCACGCTCTACTGCAAGGCACCCACGCCGATCCCGATCCGCAACTCGGTCAAGACCGAGGCGGTGTACTGGTACTACGCCGAGCAGGGCGGCAACACGTGGTGGATCCCTGACATCTACGTCACCAAGGCCGACACCGCCGGCATGGCCGAGGGCGTTCCGGACTGCCCCTCCAACACTCCCGGCATCAACGGCGGACCGCCGCCGAGCCAGAGCGCCCAGCCCTCATCGTCGTAGCGGCCACCGCATTAGCGCTGCGTCTGCGGGTCGAGGAAGCGCCACGGGTCACCACACGCCACCGCCACCGGACGAGCGTTGGTGAAGATGTCGTCGGTGCTTGCCGACGCTTGGCGCAGCACCCACTCGAGGCGAGTCGCCGCCCCGGAGGGCGCATCCGCGTCGCGCTGCGGTGCGTCACTTGCGAATTGCGCGTCCCTCGCCAGCCGGGCGGTCCGGAACCGCAGCGTCGCCTTGGCCTCCAGCGCGGGATTGACGACTGCGTATTTGAGCGAGTAGTAGTCCGGGCACAGCGCCTCGCGAGCACCAGCACCTGAGTAACGGGCCAGCGTGCCGTGCCAGCCTGCCGCCAGCGCGACGGCCATACCGCACAGTGCCAGCAGGACCGCAAGGGACTTGCCTGGTCCGCTGCGTGCCGGCGACGCCGCCGGGGTAAGACCGGAATCCCCGTTCACAGCGTCCCGCCGGGGCCGGGGCCCCCGTTCTCAACGTCGGGATCGACGACCCCCTCGGCGATCGCGACCTCACGCAGTTGAAAGCGCGAGTCCACGGTGCGGCCGGCTTGGCGGAACTTGGCACGCACCCGTTTGAGATACGTGTTGCAGGTGTTCTCGCTCAGCGACAACCGCTTGGAGATGATCCGCAGCGGTAGGCCCTGCACGTAGAGGCGCACGACCGCCGCCTCCTGTGGACTCAGGTGAGGTCCGAGGGATTCGCTCAGGATCGCGACGGCCTCCCGGGAGCGCAGTACCTCGCCGGCAGCCACCCGATGGATGACGGCGAGCAGGTCCTGCTCGGTGGCGTTCTTGGCAATGTAGTCGGCTGCCCCGGCCAAGAGGGCCTCCTTCACCGACGGTCCCCCGCTGAGCATGGTCACCAATATGGTGGCGACGCCACGATCCGACAGTTCCGCAGCGACGGCGCCGCCCGATGGGTTGCACGGGCCCAACATGACGTCGAGCAGCACCACGTCCACGACTAGGCCCGCGTCCAGGGCGCCCAACAGGTCAGCCGCCAGCACCCCCGACCACACCACCTGAACGTCGCGGGCATCGCGATCGATCAGCGCCGCCAGCCCGGCCGACACGATTGTGTGATCGTCGAGGATCGCCACCTTGATGGTGTGCCCCTCGACGTCACCCTCGCGCCCGGCCATGGGCCCAGATTAGACCTATTTCTCAGCGTGTGCTTTCAGCGCCTTGGTGGCACCGTTGAGGGTGTCCTTGAGCACCTTCTTCTGCATGAACCCCGGCAGCGGCAGGGCACTGTCGATGGTCAGGGCCATGGTCGCCTCGGTGGCGCCGCCCTTGTCCACCAGGGTCCAGGAGCCCTCCTGCGCCTTCTGCGCCTTGCTCGGCGCCACGAGGCTCCAGGCGATCGAATTGTCCGTGTTGGTGTAGGCGAGTTCGAAGTCGTCCTTGGCCACCTTCACGTCGTTGACCATGTGGGCCTTGGTAGGCAGGCCGTCGGCGTCGGTCTCGAGCACCTCCGCCGACAGGTTTCCGGGGAACCACGACGGTTGGTTGTCGATATCGCGCACAATCGCCAGGACGTCGGCCAACGGTGCATTGATGGTGACTGTTTCAGTTCCAGATACGCTCATAGCGCCGCACATTACGCCCTATTGCCCCGGCATGCCCGGTAGTCGGGGCGACCTCGGCCAGTTCCTATTGGACCGCCCCTGCGGCATATCCGTCGCCCTGCTCGTCCTCCTCATCCCCGTCGTCGTGGTAGTCGGCGGGCACCTGCGGATGCCTGACGCCGGGGTGACCCGGCGGCAGCGAGCGCATGATCACAGCCCAGGACAATGCGATCACCAGCAGGACCATGGGCCACCCGAGCAGCACCCGCGAGATCCCCAGGCCAACGATGTTGTCCGTGAGGTAGAGCGGGAGGTTGATGCCGGCCCGCACCAGGAACGACCCCGCCCAAATCCACGACGCCCGACTGTAAGCCCGCAGCAGGTCGGGGTCACCGCGCCAACGGGTGCGCTGGCCCAACGCGAAACCCATGATGACACCCAGCATCGGCCATCGGGCCAGGATCGAGGCCGCCCACACCAGGGCCGAGGCGAGGTTGGCCAACAGACTCGGCAGGAAGTAGTCAGACGCGTTGCCGGTGCGGGCGGCCACCACCGCGGCCAGCGCCACCGCCGCCAGCCCTCCCACGACACGGACAGGCTTCTCGCGACGCCACACCCGGGCTGCGGCCAAGGCCGCGGCGGTGAGCAGCGCGGCGATGAGACCGGTGCCCAACTCCGCCCCGGTCGACAGGTAGACGGTGACGAACACGACACTGGGCAGCGCGGACTCGATCGCCCCCCGGCGGCCTCCCAACAATTCATGCAGTGGGTTGTGCCGGTGGGTCTGCGAATCGGTCACGGTACACAGCCTGCCCCACGTCCCACTCTTCGCAGCCCGGAGACACCGCCATTACCCCACGCACCCGACGGATGCGCTGGCCACCGGGGTCGTTCAGGAAGCCGGCTGCGCCGGACACGCGGCCGAGATGGCCGACGTGACGACTCGATCTATGGTCTCTCCACCAATGTCGCTCTGTGGTCGCCACATGATCAGTCGACCAAGCTGAACTCCACTGCCCGGGCCTCGACGTCCGCCCGGTCGAGGCGAACTGTGACCTCCGCACCCAACGGCACCTCGCCGCGGCACACCGCGGTCACGGCTGGCTCGGCCACCTGCACCAGCGTGCGCGCGCCGCGACGCTCGACCGCGACCGCGGCGAACCACTCGCCCTCCCTGCCGCTCAGCACACCGGCCTCCACCAAGTCCACATTCGAGCGTTCCAGGCTGCGAGCACGGCCACCGGCCGACTTCATCACGGCCGGCACCTCGGTGAGCCCCTGCGCCACCCACGCCGGCACGTCCTTCCCGTCACAGATTGCCTCGGCGGTGGCCAGGCCGTATCGGTCCACCAACCGCCGCAACGGCGCCGTGACGTGCGCGTAAGGTGCTGCCACCGCCGCATGGGTGGTCAGCGCCATGTCGTGCGTCACCACCGCGTAGTCGGCGCCGCGCATGAGCGAGGTGCAGGCCATCATCATCGGCACGGTCCGCGGGTCGGCGGGATCCAGGGACCTGAGGAAAGCCGGGTATCCGGTGCGTACGGACCAGGGCAGCCGCAGCGCCCGTGCTACCGCTCGTACGCGGCCGATGTCGGCCTCGGCAGCAGGTGGCATCACCCGCAAGACTCCGACCCCCGCGTCCAGCATGAGGCGGGCCGCGCACATCCCGGTGAGCAGCGAAATCTGCGCGTTCCAGCCCTCCACCGGCGCGGGCGCCTCGGACTCCAGCCGATAACCCCCGGCGTGGGCCACCACCGCCTGCCGCGGCAGATTGAGGCTGGCACCACCACGGGCGGCCTCGGCCTCCTGCCGACCGATGCCGATCTCCCGCAGGAGCACCATCACATCGTCCGAACTGTCGGTGTCCAGTGCGCCCTGCACCGCATCGTAGGCGTACTGACCACGGCTGCGGACCCGTGCCCGGGTGACTCGGGCATCGACCACGTCGGTGTCCGAGTCCACGTCGATCTGCCATAGGTAGGCAGCTCGGTCGACGTTCGGCAGCAGGCTCGCCCGGCCTTCGCTCAGGATCGGCGGATGCAACGGAATGCGCCGATCCGGACAGTAATAGGTGACCCCCCGTCGACGGGCCTCCGCGTCGATCGCGCCGCCGGGACGGGCATAGGCCGGCACATCGGCGATGGCGTACCACACCCGGTAGCCCGCTCCTCGACGCTCCAGATGCATGGCCTGGTCGAGGTCCATGGCCCCCACCGGATCAAGTGTGATCAGCGGGATATGGGTCATATCGGCCACCGGCGGGACCGCCGGGATCGATACCTCGGCGGCTTCGGCCAGCACTGCGGTCGGGAACTCCCGGGGCAGGCCCAACTCGTCCCTGATGCGCACGAAACCGGCAAGCATGAGGTCGCCGTCGGAGACGTTCGCCGTCAGCGGTACCTGCGCCATCGGGCGAGACTAACCGCCAGGCCGACGACGGCGCTAGATCGCGTCGGCGTCAACCTCGCCGGTGCGGATGCGCAGCACCGCGTCGATGGGCGCCACCCACACCTTGCCGTCGCCGGTCTTGCCGGTGCGGATCGAGGCCGCGATAACGTCCAGCACCTCGGGAACGTCGTCGTCCTCGACCAGCACCTCGACCTTGAGTTTGGGGATCAACTCGACGCGGTACTCGGCCCCCCGGTACACCTCGACGTGCCCACCCTGCCGGCCGTGCCCGCTGGTCTCGATGACCGTCAGACCCCGCACTCCATGACCCGCCAACGCCGCCTTGAGGGCATCGAGCCGGAACGGCTTGACCATGATCGTGATGAGCTTCATCCGACCCGCCTCCCTTCACCGGACTTGACTTGGCCGCGCCCAGTCACGCGCGCCGTGTCACTAGGGTAGATCCGACACCGGCAACCACAGCAGCCGCAGGTCGGTCACGCGCACATTCGTCTTCTTCGGCGAGATCGGTTGGGTCTGCACGGCCGCCGCCTTGATCCGCCACTCGTCATCGATCTGTTGCACCTCGGCTGCCAACTGGGCCTCGACTTCGGCGATCTGGCTCGCCAGATCGTCCACCTTGCCCGCAGCGGCCTGCGCCTTGCTGTGCGCGGCCTGCGTGCGCCGGGCAGCGGCGGCCAGGCCGGCCGTGGACTTGCGCCCGCCGAACAGGCCGCCGAGCATCGACCCGACGTCGGACATGGCACCGGCATTACGCGCTGCTTCGGCCTGCGCAGCCTGGTTCTGCGCGGTGCCGAGTTTGGTCTGCAGGCCCCGCAACTTGGTCTGGTACTTGGTCTGCAGGGCAGCGGTCTTCTTGTCGGCCTCTGCGTCGGCGAGGGTGAGGCACCTCGCGCGGAAGTCCGCTTCGGTCTCGCCCACCCGGCTGTAGGCCTTGAGCTCGGGATTGACCAGGATCTCCAGCGGCTTGTTCCGCACGAGGTAGTCGGTGAGGTCACGCTTGAGCGTGTTCCAGTAGGTCTTGCTGCCGATGTCCGCTTCTGGTGCGGCGTAACGGGTCACCTGTGGTGCGGCGTCGATCAGGTCCCGATCGTCGTAGTCGACGGCCACCGGTTCGAGGGTCACGGTCGACGCCGGCAGCGGCGAGATCACCGCCTCGTACTCCTGCTCGTGCGCCAGGCCAGCTTTCGCGTCGTCGTAGCGGACGATCACCCGGGCAACCGCAGCGGCGACCAGTCGGGAACCACCCGCCGCGGGCGGCACAGCGCCGACCGTGCCCGCCCACGGCGCCGCCGGATCCAGGTATGCCGTGGCGATGCCCTCAGCCACCGCGGGCATCACCGGCACCTCGTCCTCGGCCATGGCCGTGGCGGCAGCGACGGTCGGGGTGGCAACAGTTGGGGCTGCGGCCCCTGACGTCGGCGGCGTCGGCGCATCCGGTGCTGCCGCAGCGCGAGCGCTCTTGACCGGGGCCATCACCGCAGCGATCTGATCGCGCGTCATTGGGCCACGCAGGTAGCTGCGCGCCCACTTGGTGCCGAAGATCTCCACAGCATTGCCGCCGGCCCGCCGCAGCACGAACTGTCGTTTGCCCAGCGCCGAGATCGCCCCGCCCACCGACGCGGCATCGACCCCGCCGTCCGAACTCGACATGCCGTCGAGCAGACGGGCCTTGTCCTGGTCGGTGCTCAGCCGGCCGACTAGCCAGGTCCCGGCGTTGCTCAACGCCTTGTAGTCCACGTCCACCGGGTTCTGCGTCGACAGCACCACCCCGAGACCGAAGGCCCGCGCCTGCTTCATCAGCAACATGATCGGCTTCTTGGTGGGCGGGTTCGCCGTCGGTGGCAGGTAGCCGGCGACCTCGTCCATGTAGAGCATCGCGCGCAGATCGGTGGTGCCGCTCTGCCTGCGCATCCAGGTGATGAGTTTGCCCAGGATCAGCGACGTGGCGCTCTGCCGCTGCTCGTCGGATAGGTGGGCGGTGGTGATCACCGCGCAGCGAGGCCGACCA
>JAUPKO010000133.1 GCA_030837395.1 Actinomycetota bacterium
CCATCCCGGTGTCCGCCTTCGCGGGGACGATGACCGACAAGGCCGGCCAGCACACGCTGGTCATCACGCCATCCGGCGACGTCACCCTCGACGGCCAGGCGATCCCCAACTACGAGTACGTGCCGACGATGTACATCCTCGCCGGGCCACTGCCGGGGACCACCCCCGACAACCAGCCGGTCACCGTGCTGTCTTTGGGGTTCAGTGGGGCCTCCGGGCGCACGGCCATCGTCACGACGTCCGCGGGCACGCCGCAGGCGCAGACGTTCACGGTGTCGGCGATCCCGAACCCCTAGGTCCGCGAGCCGGAAGGCTCAGATGACCACCGTCGGCTTCGTCAGCTCGGTGGCGTCCTCCACCGACCGAGTCGCGTCCGCCTCCTCGTACAGCCGGACGGGACCGCGCACTCCCCTGCCGCGCAGGTCCTGCTCGACCTTGGTGAAGACGGCATGGCCATCCTCGATGAGCGCCTCCCGCATGGCGTCGACCTCGTCGCCCATGAAGCCGGACGGCTGCACGCCGAACACCATGGTCACGGGCGATGCACCGGTGAGGCTGTCGGCGCCCTGGCTCACGCGATGGAGCACGTCGTCGACGGATGCGTTGCAGTCGATGAGCACGCCGCCGGGGCTGATGGAGATGTCCCGGCCCATCGGGAAGGGGCTCTGCGCGCGATTGGCCAGCTCGCGAGGGTGACGGAAGTAGTCAGGATTCACCCGCCATCGGATGAGCATGACGACGAGCCCCAGCACGAAGATCATCGCGGCGATCGCGAGCGGCGGGGCGAGCCCCACCCAGGCGGAGCCGCTGGCCGAGTCCTCGGGGTTCGACACCGAGCGGATCCCAACCACGAGCATGAAGGCCAGCCCGACGGATCCGAGGACGGGACCGACGCCAACGAGGAGGAATCCCTTCACGCTGGCGGTGACGTGCTTGCGGTAGTAGACGACGCACGCGACGCCGGTGATCGAGTAGTAGAACGCGACGAGGATGCCCAGCGAAGACAGGGTGTCGAGCATCGCGGTCTCGCTGACGCTCGAGATGAAGACGTACCAGCCTGCCGCGATACCGCCGAGCAGGGCGAGCGAGACCCACGGCGACTTGAAGCGCGGGTGGGTGAGGCCGAGCTTCGCCGGCAGGGCTCCCTTCCTCGCCATCGACAGGAACGCGCGCGAGCCGGGCACCATCGTTGACTGCGTCGAGGCCAGAGCGCTGATGGCCACCGCCACGAGGATGAGGAACGACAGTGGCCCGAGCACGACGCCCGACATGTCGACCATGACGAGCCCGGACTCGCCGACCGGGTAGAAGCCGGACTGGCCGAGGTAGAACACCACGGAGATGGTGACGAGAAGGTAGGTGCCGACAAGGATGATCGTCGAGAGCACGCCGGCCTTGCCCGCGTCGGACGACTTCTTGCACTCCTCCGAGAGGTTCGTCGCGGCCTCCCAACCCCAGAAGGCGAACACGCCCAGGAGCATCGCCGCGACCAGCGAGTCGAGCCCCTGCGAGAACGGGTTGAGCCACTCGGTGGTGAACTCCGGCAGGCCGCTGTTGACGGCCAGGACGAGTGCGGCGATGCCGAAGATCACGAGGATGACCACCTGCACCACCGCCAGGACCACCTGGAGCCGGATGCTTGAGTCCGATCCGACGATCGCCAGGCCCGCCATGAGCACGATGAGCAGCGCGGCGAGGCCGATCACCAGTGAGCGATTCTCCGCCAGGGAATCGAGGCCGAAGGTGAGCAGGCCGTAGGTGATGGCGGTCTCGGCCAGCGAGCCGAGCACGAGTACGCCGGCCGCGGCCAGCACCCACCCGGCAATGAACCCCGACTTGGGCCCGATGGCCCGCGCCACCCACGAGAACGTCGTGCCGCAGTCAGGGTCCCTGCGGTTGAGGTACATGAAGGCCAGGGACGTGAGCGCCATCGGGATGAAGGAGACGATGAGCACGATCGGCGTCGAGTAGCCGACGAGCAGTGCCATGGGCGCCAGCACGGCCGCGAGCGAGAAGGCGGGGCTGGTGGTGTTCACCCCCACCGCGACCGCTTGATGGAGGGAGAAGCCGTCAGGGCGCGCAGTGGTCTCGGACACCAACGCATGTAACCACGACACACGGCTCACAGGTGTGCAGGTTGACGAAGTGGCCGAGCCTTCGTCTAGTTCGTCGCCCCCGCAGCCACGTGCGCAACCTCGTCATCGGCGTCACTCGCCTCGCCCCGGCGGGACGCCCACTGCGAGTAGCCGATCGCGATGGCCGTGGCGATGATGACGAGGATCCCGCCGACGACGTTGTCGACGACGCGCTGCTTGCCCAGTTCGCCGACCTGCGTGAGGGTCGTCGCGTTGAGGCAGGCCGTCGCCGGCACCATGAGGACGTAGTAGATCCACGCCATCCCGCTCAGCCGCGCGAACAGGGCCACCACGAGGAACACCATGCCGATGAGGTAGATCAGGCCCAGTCCGTCCACCTTGCTGACCAGGGCGATGACGAACACCGACCCGGCGATCGTGCCGAGGGCACGGAAGATCGTCGGCTTGAGGGTCTGCGCGGTGCCGATCGGCGCCATCACCAGGATCACCGCGATGAGGAAGGCGCCGCCGATCATCTCGGGGTGGTCGAGCACGTAGTACGTCGAGACCGTCACGAGCGTCGTGATCATCACCGTGTAGGTCACGGCCTCGCTCTGCGAGTGCGGAGCCAGGGTCGGAGCCGGGCGCTTGCGCAGGAGCAGCGGCACGAGCAGAGCCGGGATCAGGCCGCCGACGAGGAAGATCAGCGCCATCCAGAGCAGGTAGCCGTTGTCCAGCCGGTCCACCGTCGTGGCGCCGTCCCACGCGGGCGGGTCGATGAGCGCCCACGACAGCATCACCGGCACCAGCAGGCCCGACTTCTGCAGGCCCACGCGCGACAGGCGCCCGACCGTCATGCACAGGATCGCCATGAGGCCGGCGCCCGACACCGGTGACAGCCCGGCCACGATCGCCAGCGGCGCGAGGAAGCCCATGAGGATCGCGACGATGATGGCGTAGCGCCGAATGCCCGACATCGCCGCCGCGATGCCCACGATCGCGGGGATCGACGCC
Organism: Actinomycetota bacterium; assembly: GCA_030837395.1. Lineage (GTDB taxonomy): Bacteria > Actinomycetota > Actinomycetes > S36-B12 > UBA10799 > JACJWR01. Next base: position 3,090 of record JAUPKO010000133.1, read on the forward strand.
CACGTGGCTGCCCCTTGCATGGTTCCGGTGCCCACACGCGTGACAACCAGCATGACGATCGCCGGCAGGAGGGTCATCACGACGACGAGCGCCACCACGGTGAATCGCCGCTTGACGGGCATCCTGTGCGGCTTACCGGCCGGCGGAGCAGCTGAGTTCGTGGTCGCGCCGGAGGCCGGGGTGCTCATACCGGCAGCGTAGGGGCTGAACTCACGGGGAGATGCTCACCGGCACCGGCCGCTTCGGCTCCCGCCCGTCGCCCGACGACCGGCCGCGCGCCGCACGCAGCAGCCACGGTGCGAGATCGCGGGCGGCCCAGTCGACATCACCGGCGAGGCGCTGCGGAAGCGACGAGCGGGTGTCGCCCTGCTGGGGCGGCTCCGGCACTCCGTCCGCATCGACGCCGATCGAAGCCAGCACGGCCCGGGCGACGAGGACATGCCCCTGGGTGCTCATGTGGAGCCGGTCGTGCGCCCACATCTGCGGCTCGTACATCCGCGGCAGGCGCCACAGGTCGACCAGAGTGGCCCCGCGCGCGGTGACGCTCGAACGGATGAACGTGTTGTACTCGCGGGCTCGACCGCTCACCGTGCGGGCGAGCGGGATCATCACGCGGCAGTCGAACCCCGCGAACGCCACCACGCGGGCTCCGGTCCCGGCAAGCCGGGCGAGGATGCCGTCGAACTCACGGCCCAACGCCGTCAGGTCGGCGCTCCGACCCGTGATGTCGTTGCCGCCGATGGCCACCGTGACGAGGTCGGGCCGCCACTGCTCGACGAATGGCACCTGGTCGTCGCGCACGTGCTCGATGCGCCGGCCGCGCACCGCGAGGTTGGCATAGCGGAAGTCGCCGTGATGCCGAGCGAGCTGCCCGGCGACTAGATCTGCCCAGCCGCGCTAGGAGCCGTCGGGGAGAACGACCTCGAGGCCCTCGGTGTAGCTGTCAC
>JAUPKO010000134.1 GCA_030837395.1 Actinomycetota bacterium
GCCGTTCACAGGTGCTGCGCGACTACCTCGACTGAGTGGTATCGGCTTCCCCCGACACGGGACGGTGCCGATCAGGCAGCGATCAGCGCGCCGACCCAGGCGGCCGTCACGATCAGCACGCTGGCGAGGTCGATCAACATGCTCAGTCCTGCGGCTTTCATCGCCGTCACCGTCGTGGGCCAAGCCTGTTGTACCGACTTGACTCGCACCAGTTCGGCTAGGAACACCCCCGCGATGAAGCCGACGATGAGCCCGACGATGGGGATCACGAAGAAGCCCACCACCCCCAGCACACCGCCGACGATCAGGACCATGCCTGGCACGCCGTCGTCGCGCATCCACTTGGCCGGCAAGAGGTACTTGATGGCCGTGGCGGCGGCGACCAGCAGTACCGCCAGCGCCGCTACTCCCCAGCCGACCGCACCACCTGTGATGACCCCCCACACGGCTACCGCGCCTGCTACCAGGAAAGGCCCAGGCAGCACCGGCACAATGGTGCCGGCGATGCCGACCAGGCATGCCAGTCCGACAAGCAGGTTGAGCCAGTTCAGATCTGACCACCTTCGCGCTCGGGTTCGATGGTGTGGGTGAAGTCGTGGATGCTCGAGGCGATCGGCCGGACCTTGTCCAAGTGGGCCTTCGCGTGATGACCGCAGAAGAGCAGTTCACCACCTGAGGTCAGCACAACCTGAACGTAGGCCTGCGCGCCGCAACGATCGCAGCGGTCCGAGGCCGTGAGGGGGCTCGGGTGGGTCAGGGTCGACATGGACACCTCCGTTGCGATCTGCATGGACACTTGGGCCAACAGTCTCACACGCCTCCGACATTTCCCGGACTCTTCGAGTTCGCCATCAGCGTACCGCCCAATGTCGGTGGGGGGTTCCGCCCAAGCGCGGGCACCCCGATTCGAGGGTGACGGCCCAGGCAACCGGGCAGCGCGCCTGGCGTTGGTTAGGGTCGTCGGTGTGACCACCACACCTGAACCCACCGCCGCAACGGCGCCGAAACAGGCTGCGCGCTACTCGGCCAAGGACCTCACGGTGCTGGAGGGTCTTGACGCGGTCCGCAAACGACCGGGCATGTACATCGGTTCCACCGACGAGCGCGGCCTCATGCATTGCCTGTGGGAGATCATCGACAACGCTGTCGACGAGGCGCTGGCCGGGCACTGCAGCACGATCGTCGTCACGTTGCTACCGGACGGTTCGGCGGCGGTGTCGGACAATGGCCGCGGGATCCCGGTCGACGTCGACCCCAAGAGCAAGTTGACCGGGGTGCAACTGGTCATGACCAAACTGCATGCCGGCGGGAAGTTCGGTGGCGGCTCCTACACCGCCTCCGGCGGCCTGCACGGGGTGGGCGCGAGCGTGGTGAACGCCCTGAGCGCCCGGCTCGATGTGGCGGTGGACCGGACTGGGCGCACACACGAGATGTCGTTCCGGCGAGGGGTACCGGGATTGTTCGACGGTGAGGGCCCCGACGCACCTTTCGCACGCAAGTCCGGCCTGCGCGAAACCGAGCGGGTGCCCCGTTCCCGCACCGGCACAAGGATCAGATTCTGGCCGGATTCGCAGGTGTTCACGCCTGGGGCGGAGTTCGGCTGGGAGGCCCTGCTCACCCGGGCTCGGCAGACGGCCTTCCTGGTGCCAGGACTCATGCTCACGATCCGCGATGAGCGCGACGGCGAGGACCTGCGTGAGGAGTCGTTTCGGTTCCGCGGCGGTATCGGCGAGTTCGTCGACTACCTCACCCGGGGCGACGCCCTGACCGGGGTGATCCGCCTGACGGGCAAGGGGCACTTCCATGAGACGGTGCCGGTGCTCGACGGCAAGGGCCACCTGTCGAGCCGGGAGGTTGAGCGCGAACTCGACGTGGACGTGGCGATGCGGTGGAGCAATGACTACGACTCCCGGGTGCAATCGTTCGTCAACATCATCGCCACACCGAAGGGCGGCACGCACCTGGCCGGTTTCGACCGGGCCTTGGTCAAGACTGTCAACGAGGGCCTGCGGGCGGCGAAGGTGCTGCGAGCAAGCGAGGACAACGTCAGCAAGGAGGACATGTACGAGGGGCTCACCGCCGTGGTGACGGTGCGCGTGCCCGAACCGCAGTTCGAGGGTCAGACCAAGGAGGTGTTGGGCACCCCGGCCGCGTCGCGCATTGTGGCCCATGTGGTGACCAAGCAGCTGAGTAGTTGGTTCACCGATCCGCCGCACGGCCAGAAGGCCATGGCCAAGCAGGCGCTCGAGAAGATCGCCAACGCCGCCCGGGCACGCATCGCCGCCCGAACGAGCCGTGACGTGCAGCGGCGCAAGAACGCCCTCGAGTCGTCCGCGCTGCCAGCCAAACTCGCGGACTGCCGGTCCGGTGACAACGAGCTCACCGAGCTCTTCATCGTCGAGGGTGACAGCGCCCTGGGCACGGCCAAGTTGGCGCGCAATTCGCAGTTCCAGGCGCTGCTACCGATTCGTGGGAAGATCCTCAACGTGCAGAAGGCCTCGGTGGCCGACATGCTCAAGAACGCCGAGTGCGCCTCGATCATCCAGGTCATAGGTGCCGGTTCCGGGCGGACCTTCGATATCGAGGCCGTTCGGTACGGCAAGATCGTGCTGATGACCGATGCCGACGTCGACGGCGCCCACATCCGTTGTTTGCTGCTCACGCTGTTCCAGCGCTACATGCATCCGCTGCTTGAGCAGGGCCGGGTCTATGCCGCAGTACCACCGCTGCACCGGGTCGAACTCATCCACGGCGGACGCAAGGCCAACGAGGTGATCTACACCTACAGCGACGACGAGATGCGTAAGGTCCTCACCGATGCGCAGCGGCGTGGGGTCAAGGTGAAGGACCCGATCCAGCGCTACAAGGGCCTCGGTGAGATGGACGCCAAACAACTGCGTGAGACCACCATGGACCGGGGCCAGCGCCTGTTGCGGCGGATCACAGTGGGCGATGCCGAGGTGGCCGCCGACGTGTTCGACCTGTTGATGGGGTCGGACGTGGCGCCGCGCAAGGACTTCATCGTGTCCAGTGCGGACGAGGTCGACCGCAGCCGGGTGGACGTCTAGCGATGGCTGCGTGGCCGAGCCCAGAGGGTGAGGTCTCAGTGGACCTGGCGGGCAGCCTCAGACGTCCTGCGGGATGATCCGGCCGGTCTCGACGTCATAGACGGCGCCGGCCACGTCCACGTCGCCGGCGAGGAACGGGAAGGACCGCACTCGGGCGACGTCGGTGCGCAGGGCCCCGAGTTGGTCGGTGGTGGTGTCGAACTGCATCGACCACGTGTTGACGCCGTAGGTGTCGAAGATCTGCTGGTGGACGGTCTCCTCGGATCCTTTGGCCATCCGGCAATCGGTGTGTGGCATCACCAGGATCCGGTTGACCTCCAGCAGGTAGGTCGCCAACGCCAGGGTGCGCAGGACGTCCTGGGTGACACGGGCCCCTGCATTGCGCAGGATCTTGGCGTCGCCGATGGCCATGCCGACGGACTCCAGGGGCAGCACCCGAGAGTCCATGCACGTGACGATCGCAAGTCCTCGCGCCGCGCGGCCAGAGCGGCCGGTGGGGGTGAAACGGGCGATGAAATCCGAATTGCCGGCGAGAACATCATCGAAGGCGTCGTGCGGGAACGGTTGTGGCGCTGCTCTGTCCATATCCGACATGCTAGGGCAGGGCCGCGGCCGGCCTACTCGCCAGATTCCCCCGAGGAGTGACCGGGGAACACGCCCAAGTGGGGGTCCACCAACGGCGCGGCGTTGTTGACGGCTGTGGCGACCTCACCGAAGCCCACGGCGATCAGCGGCACCTTGCCGGGGTAGGTCGCGAGGTCGCCCGCGGCCAGAACCCGGGGCAGATTGGCATGCATGGAGGCGTCCACCACCACCCGCCGCTTGGACAGTTCCAGTCCCCAGTCGGCCATGGGGCCGATGTTGGCGATGAAGCCCAGAGCGGCCACCACGGCATCGCATGGCATGGTGGTGACCTCGCCGGTCACCTTATGGCGTACGTCCACCGCCTCGATCGCATCGGTGCCGTGCACGGCCGCCAATTCGCTGCTGGTGACGAAGCGCACGCCTAACGCTCGGACCTTCTCGACCATCCCCGAATGCGCCCGGAACTCCTCCCGCCGGTGCACGATGGCAACCGACTTGGCCAGCGGATGCAATGACCACGCCCAGTCGAAGGCGGAGTCGCCGCCGCCGACGATCACCACATCGCGGCCCTCATACTCGGCGAGTCGGGGGACGAAGTACGCCGCCCCCCGGCCGATCCATTCCTCGCCGACGGGTATTGGCCGCGGTCGGAAGGACCCGATGCCGCCGGTGAGGATCACCGCCTTCGCCTCGATCCGCCGGCCGGTCGCGGTGGTGACCACCGCCGGCCCCTCTTCACAGGTCTGCAACTGCACTGCCTGTTCGTCCAGGAGATACTCCGGATGGCCCGCCGCCGCCTGCTCGAGTAGTTGGTTGACCAGGTCCCGGCCCTTGATCACGGGGAAGCCGCCGACGTCGAAGATGTCCTTCTCCGGGTACATCGCGGTGATCTGGCCGCCGGCCTCGGGCAGCGTGTCCAGCACCACGGTGTCGAAGCCGCGGAAGCCGGCGTAATAGGCGCCGTAGAGGCCCGCCGGGCCGGCGCCGACGATGAGGATGTCGCAAGTGCGTGTGGTCACGGACCCACGCTAGCCGCCGACTCGTCGGCAAGGGTGGTCCCACGACGGACACCCTGGTGTGCCAAGGCCCATCGGGTCACGCTAGATTCCGGAATCGCAATGCGTCATGCGAAGTCCGAACGGATCGGGAGCGGTGGTGAACTGGGATCCTGCTGTGGCCAACCTGACCTCGGTGCCGGTATTGGCCTTCGTCCTGGGGCTGGTGGCCGTCGGTCTGCGCTCGGACCTGCGGTTGCCAGATGCGATCTACCAGGTGTTGTCGATGTACCTGCTGTTGGCGATCGGCCTCAAGGGTGGCGTCGCCCTGCGCGAGTCGCAGGTGAGCGAGGTGGTCGCGCCGGTGCTGCTGACGGTCGTGCTGGGGGTCCTGATCCCGCTGGCCTGTTTCGCGCTGCTGCGGCTATTGACCTCCTTGTCTCGGGTGGATCGCGGTGCCATGGCCGCCCACTACGGGTCAACGTCGCTGGTCACCTTCACTGCCGCGCTGGTGTTCCTCGACAGCGAGAACATCGACTACGACGGCTACGTCGCCACGCTGCTCACGGTCATGGAGGTGCCGGGCATCGTGGTGGGTCTGCTGCTGGCCGGAGCCGGCGCCGCCGGTGCCGCGGGGGCAAGCGCGGCCCTGGCCACCCGCTGGTCGGAGACGGTCCGGGAAGTGCTCCTGGGTCGGTCGATCGTGCTGTTGGTCGGTGGCCTGCTGATCGGTGTCGTCACGGGCCCGGTCGGCTACGCGAAGGTAGAGCCACTGTTCGGTTCGCTCTTCATCGGCGCCTTGGCGCTGTTCCTGTTGGAGATGGGCGTGCTGACCGGCCGCCGACTCGGCGACGTGCGACGGGCCGGGTGGGGGTTGGTGGCCTTCGCGCTGATCTTCCCCTTCGTCGCGGCCACGGCCGGGATTGTCGCGGGTGTGGTCATCGGCATGTCGGTCGGCACCGCCACGGTGCTCGGTGTGCTGTGTGCCAGCGCCTCCTACATCGCCGCCCCGGCCGCGGTGCGACTGGCCCTGCCGGAGGCCAATCCCGGCATCACGTTGGCGGCGAGTCTGGGCATCACCTTCCCGATGAACCTGGTGATCGGAATTCCCCTCTACCTGGCGCTGGCGGAGTTCGTCGAACAGATGGTCCCATGAGCCCGGCAGCTGGTGCCGGACGGGAGAGTGGAGGTGGATGAGGTGAACCGTAGTGACATCCGTTGTGTCGTGATCGTCGCGGAGGCGGTGATCGAGGAGCGGCTGCTGACGAGGCTCGATGACTGCGGGGCGACCGGTTGGACGGTGTGTCCGGCCCGCGGGCACGGACCGGCGGATCGGCGCATGTCCGAGATCGAGGGCGGCAACGTGCGGATCGAAGTTCTCGCCGCGCCCACCACAGCTGATCGGATCTGGCGGATGATGCAGAAGGAGTTCTTCCCCAACTACTCCGTTACCGCCTGGGAGTACCACGCCGCGGTCGCGCGCGGGCAGCGGTACACCGCAGGCGGCGACACCGGCCGAGACTGACCACTGTCACTGCTTCCAC
>JAUPKO010000135.1 GCA_030837395.1 Actinomycetota bacterium
CCCGGAACCCCCGGCTTGAGCACCACGAGGCCGTGACGACCCTGTAGGTTGCCAGGCCCTTCCCCCACCCACCGATCCCACGAACGGCCGGACCGACATGAGCGGCACCAGCTTGCATCCGGAATCCCCGGGTGCGGCTTTCGACGAGTTCCTTCGCGACGTGGCTCCGGCCGGTGGCAGCCGACGCCCCTGGAGTCCGGCCGACGGACCCATGCCCGCGCTCTACCTCAGCCACGGGGCGCCCCCGGTCTTCGATGACCCGCAGTGGATCGGCGAGCTGCACGGCCTGGCCCAATCCCTTCCCGTGCCGACGGCGATCCTGATCGTCAGTGCCCATTGGGAAGCGGCGCCGGTGAGCCTGTCGGCGACGGGGACGGCAGCGCCGCTGGTCTACGACTTCGGCGGGTTCGCGCAGCGCTACTTCACCATGACCTACCCGACCCCCGAGGCCAGCGCGCTGGCCACCCGCGTGCGTGCGCTGATGCCCGACACCGAACCGGTGCATCAGCACAACCGGCGAGGTTTGGACCACGGCGCGTGGGTGCCGCTGAAGGTGATGTATCCGTACGCCGACGTGCCGGTGCTGCAACTGAGCATGCCCAGCCACGATCCTGCGCGACTCCTCGAACTCGGTCGCCGGCTGCGACCTCTGCGCGAGGAGGGGGTGTTGGTGATCGGCTCGGGCTTCATGACCCACGGCCTGCCGTACCTGACCAGCGCGATGTGGCTAGAGAACCACGTGCCGGGCTGGTCGGCCGACTTCGACCGATGGGCGGCAGCAGCGCTGGCAGCCGGGGACGTCGACGAACTCGCCGCCTACCGCACCCGGGCGCCGGGGTTGCGTTACGCACACCCGACGGTGGAGCACTACACCCCGCTGTTCATCGCGCTCGGTGCGGCGACGACACCGGAAGCGGGCGCCACCACCGTGATCGACGGGTATCAGTTCGGCCTGTCGAAGCGCTCTGTGCTGGTGGCCTGACGCCACAGAGCCTCCCATCAGGTGTCGCCAACGTCTACGATGCGTTGCAGTCGCCGACCCAAGGAGAATCATGAATCGTCGTCTTGGCCTGTTGGTGGTTCCCATGGTCGTCGCCGGGGTGCTCGCCGGTTGCGGGTCGTCGAGTTCGGACTCCGGTAGTGCGGAGTCGTCGGCAGCGGGGTCAGCAGCGGCGTCGGCGCCGGCTTCGGCCGAATCGGCGGCAACGTCGGCGACTGCCGAATCCGCTGCTGCCGGCGGTGACTGTGGTGTGAGCGAGATCGATGGGGTGCAAGTGCGCAGTTTCTGCGGCAAGGGCACCGCGACGATGTCGAACGGGGCGGTCACCATGACCCTCGACACGGCCGAATGTGCCACCGACGACACGGGGTTCGCGGTCAACGCGGGCACCATCGTGCTCGACCCGGATGACACCGCGGTGACAGCCACCACCCAGTACATCGGCTTCGCGATCCTGGCCGAGGGCGACACCGCCGGTGGCAACTTCCCCGACGGTGCCTATGACGGACTCGTCACCGGCAACGACCGCGGCACGGACCTCACGAGTACGGCCGCGGTCTCGACGATCACCCTGACCGACGGTGGCAAGGCCGGCACCGTGACCGGTGAGACGTTCGAGGGACAGCCCATCACCGGTTCGTTCACCTGCTCGTGAGGGCCGCTCAGGCGCCCGGAGTCAACGGAACAGCGGGCCCTGACACCGGGTGTGCGCTGGCGTCAGTAGCCGAGCAGCTTGGCCGCTAAGTCCGTCATCACCTCGGTCGCGCCGCCGCCTATGCCCAACACCTTGGCGTCGCGGTAGTGCATCTCGACTTCGGCGTCGCGCAGGAATCCGTAACCACCGTGCAGTTGCACCGCGGTGGCCACCACCGAGTCGCAGGCGGCGACAGCGGTGTTCTTGGCCAGTGCGGCGCGCAGCAGGACCTGCGGGTTCGGCATGGCTGCCGGGTCGTCGTGACCACCGTCCGCGACGATGTCATCGACCAGTGCCCGCGTGTAGGTGCGTGCGACATCGGTCAGGCGGTGCATCTCGACCAGGTCGTGGCGCACCACCTGGCGGGTGACGAGGGTGCGGCCGAAGGTCTCGCGTTGGCGGGTCCACGCCAAGGTCAGGTCCAGGCAGCGTTGCGCGGTGGCATAGGCCGTGACCGCGAGCGAGATTCGCTCGACGGCGAAGTGGCGGGCTAACGAGGCGAAGCCCTGGCCTGGGCCGGGGGTGAGCAGTGCCCAGGCGGGCACCTCCACATCAACCAGCGCCAACTCCGCGGTATCGGAGCAATGCCAACCCATCTTCCGCATTCGGCCGGCGACTGTGAAACCGGGGGCTTCGGTGGGCACGGCGAACAGGGCGACGCCCGCGGCACCGTCGCCGAAGGCTCGGGCGGCCACCACCACGAAGTCGGCGCGCGCGCCGGAGGTGATGTAGGCCTTGGCACCGTTGATCCGCCAGGACACCGCTTCGTCGGGGCTGGTCACCGCGCCGGCACCGTTGACGGGAACGGCGGTGGTGCGCAGGGCGCCGACATCGGAACCGCCATCGGGTTCGGTGACCCCGAGCGCGGTGATCGTCGCACCAGCCAGCGTCGGTCGGATCACTTCGTCGACCAGCACATCCGCGCCGGCGGTGTCACCGGCGGCGTGCCGTCGGGTGGCCGCGTCGATGACGTGGGGGATCGAGATGCCGTGCGTGAACAGGCCCGCGATCAGGCCGCCCGAGCCGCCGGCCTGCAGCACCGACTCCGTCATCACGACCACATCACGCAAGTCTCCGCCGGAGCCCCCGACCCCCTCGGGGTAACTCAGACCCAACAGGCCAAGGTCGCCGGCAGCCGCATGCAGCGACCGCGGCAACTCGCCAGCGTCTTCCCAGGTGGCCAGGTGCGGGGCAACCTGCGCGGCGGTGAACCCGGTCACGAGGTCGGCCAGCGCCTGCCGCTCAGTGCTGCCCCAGCCCGACTTGACGTCCACGTCAACTTTGCTCATGGTCAAACTGTAGGGGATAGGCCCAGGCGGGGCATGATCGCCGGCCTGACCTGCGGTCCGAGTCGCGAAACGCCCGTTCCGCCGGCCTGACCTGCGGCCCGAGTCGCGAAACGCCCGTTGTTGCGTCAACCGGCTGTCATCAACGGGCGCTCGAGGCAACGACGGTCGGCCGGGTTGTCAGCAGTCGATTCGCCGACGGCTGGCAGCACCCTCCGCTGTTACCGGCTTTCGTCCGCACACGCGAGTTCGAAGTTCTGGCGCATCCCGTCGCCGCCCTCGGCGACGGAAGAACCCCGGATGGTTCCGTCATCGATCTGTTGCCACTCATTGTCGGAGATTGGCCGGTAGGTGCGCGGGGGACGTTCGGCATCGAAGGTCGTGAGGTAGCCGGTCGAGCAGTCGGCAGCAGCCCGGTAGGTCCGGGACGGGTCGGCCTTGGCCGTCGCGAGGCAGGCCGGAATCTCGGCCTCGGTTCGGCTGTACGTCGATTTGCACTCCTCACGCGCACTTTGCAAGTCCCAGGCAGCCGTGATGCTGACCGCGCCGATGGGTTCGCGGACCCGGCTGGTGAGGGTCGCTTCGGCGCCGCAGTGACCGCAGACGTAGAAGCCCATGGTCCCGATCAGGGCTTGCGATGCTGGGGCGGTTGTGGTCGGGCCGTCGGGTGCCGAAGCGCTCGGTTCGCCGGAGCAGGCCAACGTGTAGTTGCTCGTGAGGAGTGCGCCGCCTGCATCCGAGGGACCCCTGACGGTTCCCGTTGCAACGTTGGTCCAGGACCCGTCGCCACTTTGCGCATACGTCCCCGGCTCGGTCCAGGCGCCCCTGATGGTGACGCTGCCGTCGACGTTACGGGTGCGGGACTTGAGCGTCACGAACGGCAGATCGGGGGTGATGGTGTAGCTACGCGAACCGACAGCCGGCGCGGCAGTCTCGGACACGGGGTAGATGGCGGAAGGTGTGGGTTCCACCGGGTAGAAGACCCTGTCCGGAGTGGCCGGGGAGGTTGCAGGCGTCGGTGAGTCAGCGGCTGTTGACTGACTGATCCTGCCGGAGGGGGAGCCCGGCCCCTCGCTTGTTGCAGCGCTACTCGCCGTTGGGCTGTCCGAAAGGGCCGGGGCGATTTCCGCCGTTGACCCGCCGCACCCGGCCACCATGAGGGTGGCAACTGCCCCGGTGAGGGTTGCCCCTCGGAGCCGACCGGCACTGTCTGGCGCGTTCCACCGTCTCATCATGTCCGACATCACGATCCCCGCTCGGCCACGACCTGGTCGATTAGCGCCGGCAGTTCGGCACCTGTCGCTTGCTCGTACCGCTGGCAGTAGTTGCGAACCTCCGCACACCGCGCCATCGCCATCGCCACCCCGTCCCGCTCCCGACACCCGCCCTCAACGTTGTCACCGTAACAGGGCGCCATACCGGTGCCTGAGCTGACCGTCGTTGCCTCAGCCGACCGTCAACGGCGGTCGTGGGGGACAACGACTGTCGTGTGGCGCAACAACGGTC
>JAUPKO010000136.1 GCA_030837395.1 Actinomycetota bacterium
AGCCGCCGGGAGCGGACGGCGACCCAGTGGCGGACGGCGACCTCACCGACTCCCATTCGCCGCTCGTGACGAAGCCGGTGCTGTGGCAGTCCTCGATGCGCAGGATGCCCCGGTATCCGGCGGCGAGTTCCTGTCCCTCCGTCCCCGGGCCGGTGCCGAACAGGGCGGCGACCGCCGGGAGCACCTCGCGCGTCCGGACGTCGATGGGGGCGTCCCTCTCGCTCAGCGTCAGCACGATACGTTCGGCGTGGGCGCGGAACGCTCGCGTGATCGAACTGCCGGGGATCAGCAGGCGGATGTCGCCGCGGGCGTCGCGGGCGGTGAGCGGCAGGGCGTTCACCGCCGTGCCCGGCTCGGCGTCGCGGACGAGGACGGCGCGCCGGGGTCTCCAGCTGATCTCGATGTCGAGCCGTCCCGTCCCGCGACGGGGCGCCGGGACGAACGGGACCGGCACCGGTCCGTTCCGCAGCCAGGTGAGAAGCCCGTCGCGGGATCCGAGATCACTGTCGGAGATCGTGGCGTCCTCCAGCACGACGCGGCCGAGCCCCTGGGAGGTACGTCCCCCGAGGTCGACGGCGCCATGGACGAGGGCGCTCACCAGGTCACGCACCGCAGCCCCGACCTCGACGTGGGCCCTGGGCGCCGTCGGGGGCTGGACGTCGGCCGTCAGCCGGAAGGCGAACCGGGTCCCGGCGGGGAGAACCTCGCGGGAGAAGAGGAACCCGGCCATCGCGCTGCCGGTGCGCGGATCGATGCGGACGCCGTCACGCACCTGCGCGGTCACCGCCGGGGAACCGCCGTCCACCGAGCCGTCCGCTGCGGGGGAGCCCTCCACCGGCGCGTCGTCGATCCGGATCAGGGACACGAGGGCCTGCTGGCTACCCTCCGCCACGTAGCCGAACAGGTTCCTGACGTCCTCCTCGCTCGGGTGCCGGCCGTGCGGTCCGTACCGGCCGTGCTGGCCGTACCAGGAGCGCAGGGCTCCGGCGAGGGAGGTGCCGGGGACGACGAACCGGCCGGTCCCGTCGCGGGCGACGGCGATGTCGGCGAAGGGGGACTCGTCCCAGGTACCGATCGACAGGGCGGACCGGCAGACGAGGGTTCCGCGTACCTCAAGGCGCCGGGCGAGGGCGAGCGTCATCAGGTGTCCTTCCCTGTGGGTTCTGTGAGCTCTCCGGCGGGTTCCGTGAGTGAGGCGCTGTCGCCGCGCGGTTGCCGGTGCATGGCGACGAGCAGGAGGGCCCGGGCCTCGGCGGTCATCTCCTCGCGCAGCCGAAGGACCTCAGCTGAAGGGGTCCCGTCAGAGCGATCGCCTTCGGCGTCCCAGCCAGAGGCCATCCCGAGGATCTGCCAGACGGTCGGGGGCCGTGAGGCGAGCGCGGCGACGGCCGGCGGGCCGTCGTCCAGCAGGAAGGCCTCGGCGGCGTCGATCGCGGACGGCTTCCAGCTGTCGCTGCGGTTCTGGCTCGCCCGCAGCCCGGCGAACCAGTCCCGCACGTCGCGCGGGTTGCGCCCGAGCTGCGCGCGCAGGCCGCCGAGCTGGCTGTCCGTGGGATCTGACCCGGGCAGCAGGAGGTCCAGCAGATTCGAGGAGGCCGCCAGCTCCTCGACCCTCCGGCGGATCGCCGTCCGCCACGCCGTCCGGAGGGCATGGCGCAACGCGGGGGGCGCGGTCGTCGGAGGCAGCGGCACCTGGCCTGGCGGTTCCGGCGGCTCCTTGCGGACCAGCTCCAGCGTCTCCTCGTCGAGGTCGGGCAGGTTGAACCTGACCCGGCCGAATCCCTCGGCCCGCCGGTCGCCGATCCCGTCGCGTTCGACGCGGGCGAGGGCGTCGGCGGTGACGGATCCCCCCGTGACCTCCAGGGTCACCACCGATCCGCCCGCCAGCGCGACCTGGGACGGGCGGGGCCGCCCCCACCGGACGGCGAACCCTTCCCGGCGGGTCGCCGCGGTGGCGGTCGGACGCCGGTCGTCGCCCTCCGGGGCCCGGACGACGTCGAGCCTCACCGGGCCCGCCTCGTCGGTCAGCGCGGTGGCGAGCGCCGCCGCCAGGCCCTCCGGGGTCGGGTCGGGCGCGAGAGTCGCCGAGCGCAGCAGGACGTCGGACAGGCACCAGACGGTCAGGCGGCGCGAGCCGTCGGGTCCAGGCTCTCCGAGCGCGGGGGCGGGCTCGGTGAGGACGTCGACGGACAGCGCCTCGACGAGGCCGAAGTCGTCCTTGCGGGAGCGCCCGAGGCGCAGGAGGTGCCCGGTGGGGAGGTCGAGGTCGACGCCGCCGGGCAGGACGACGTCCGTGACGAGCACGGTGCCAGCCGGGATGCCCTGGAACGTGAAGAGGCCACCGCCGGCGGATTCGACCGGTCGCCGCGCCTCGTCGTCGATGACGGCGTGGGTGCGGTCGGTCACCCCGGGCCGGACGGCGACCCAGGTGCCGTCGGCGCGTTGGACGATCCGGCTCTTCGCGGGTTTGGCCTTCGCCGTCGGCGGGGCGGCCTTGGCCGCCAGGTTGAACATCACGGACCCTTCGCCCTTGTCCGCGCTGTGCCAGACCAGGGGCGCGGGGTGGGCGGGGACGAACCGGTCGCCGACAAGGGCGGCGGGCACGGCGTCGGTGATCTGGATGTCGTCCAGGCCGAGGCGCCGGGGGATGCGTTCGAGGATCGCCGGGAGCAGGCCGGTGCCGAGGACCCTGTCGTGGGTGGTCAGCAGGTTGCCGCGCAGCCGGTCGGGGACGACGACGGGCGTCCGGACTCTCAGGGTGATCCGGTGCACCGTGCG
>JAUPKO010000009.1 GCA_030837395.1 Actinomycetota bacterium
CAACCGCGGGCAGTTGGCTGCCGAAGAGGTCCCGGCTATCAAGTCGATACCACCAGTGATCGCCTGCGCCTTGGCCCGGCGTTCCTGCGAGCCCACCTGCCCGCATGCCCCTCGTTGGATTGATCAGTCCGACTGGCACTCTGGTCCGGGCAAACTGGACTGGGAATGCAAGGTCGCTGTCGTTGCTAATGACAACAGCCGCATCGACTTGGCCGGTCAGAAGGTCGATTAGCAGGTGTGATGCGACGGTGACGTCGCTGCCTTCTCTTCTCGCCGGGCGATCGAAGCCATGAACCTTGCGCTGGGTACCCCCTGACCCGCCGCGTCCTGGATCATGATGGGCCAGTCTGATTTCACCAGGACGGGCTGGCCCTGGTGTCCCCTTGTGGCCAGCGGTGCGATGGCAACGCGAGAGACGTAGTTGCCCAACTCGATGCACGTGGCCGAATCAGTGTGGGCCAGCGCGCGGAGGTCGAGCCAGCGCCAACGCGGCATGGAGCCGCCGCAGATGCCGCGTGCTCCGTAGTAGAAACCGTCGATGTAGGCCCCCACCCGCATGCAAATCACTCTAAGCAGAAGTTCGCTCGTCGCCTCGGCCGTTTGAGAAGTTGTTGATGGTCCACATTCCCGGCGCGACATGGGATCAGCTGCCAGTGCGGTCGCGGGCAACCGCTTGCGCGCCTTCCCCGGCCGTACCAGCACCCGCACCGGCTCGGTCGGCTCCTTGGCGTCGAGGTACTACGGAACCGTACGCACCGCCCACCGGGCCGGTCCCCGCCTCGCTCGCCCGACGCGGCCAAGAAGCACGGATGGACGTCTGTCGATTCGATCCGGATGCGGATGCGGAGGCGAGGCCGGCGGGCACTCCCGTCGGTCAGCGGGGCGACTGGGGAAGCGCGGCGATCCAGTCCGCCAGTGCCTCGTTGATCGAGGACTCGTCGGCCAGCGCGGTGCCGAGCTTGCGAGCATCGGATTCGGAGAGGTGCAGGACGTTCTCTTTGATGATGACCGTTCGCGCGCGGTCGAGCGCCGCCCCGAGTACGAATGAGGTGAGGTCCTGCCCCTGTAACGCGGCGGCAGCCCTAATCGTGGCCAATGACTCATCGGAGAGGCGTACGTTGATGCGTGCAGAACGCGTAGATTGGGTGGCTGGCTTCACCGCAGGTTGCCCAGTCATGGCTGCTCTCATTCGGTCGGCGTACGTCCCAGTGACGTACAAGATCAGAGGGACTTCAGTGTGCGTCGTATCTGCTTCGTGGTCAAGAACAGGTGCTGGGGTTGGTCGTCGGACGGCATGAAGCCACGTTGCCGGTAGAACTCGGCGGCCCGGGCGTCAACCGCGTGAACGACAAGTACTTCGAAGCCCACCTCGAGTGAGACGCGTGCGGTTCTGCGGATTGCGTCAAGGAGCAGGGCTGAACCGATTCCGAGTCCCTGTGACTGGCGGTCAACTGCAAGGTCGGCGTGCTGCGACAGCGCGACTTTGACTCGGCAGGATGAAGCACGCACCTGGACGGACCGCTGCATGATCATCGTGGTTTCGCGACACCATAGGTGCCTCCAATGCACGATGATCACGCTGAGGTCGCCGGCGGGAGTCGACGTGATCCGCGGTCCACTCCAGGTCGGCCGCCATCTCGCGAAGTTCAGCCGCGAGTTCCTGGGGCGGCCTGGGCGTGAGAGGCAGGCCCCCTGGTGAGTCTCAACCTCAGCCCGACCCCACAAGGCCGGACCATCACGGCTTTGGGGCGGCTATGACGCCAAGAGGAGGTCGAGATCGTCGCTGATGGACTCGATGGTGTCCTTCAGATTGCCCCACAGAATCGAGTAGTCGATTTCTTCATTGCGATCGTGCGCCAAAGAATTGCGGATCACAATGAACGACTGCCAGTCCGGAACGATGTCTCTGTCGACGAGCCTCAGCGTCAACAGTCGCGTGGCCGGCTCGACCAGGCGCAGCCAGAGGAATGCGATTGCGTATCGGTAGAGGTCGTCGTCTGTGTGTCTGCGGTGGTCGCCTTGGGTGAAGGCTGTCGAGAGGTGGTCGGTGGCCGATGCCATCTCGACCAGGTAGCGGCGGCGGAGGTTCACAGTGGCACCGCCGTCTTGAGGTCATCGCCGGCTCCGGGGTTGGCTGCCACGTGGTCGGAATAGATGCGGATGATGTGTTCCAGGCGCGTGCCTGCGCGGGCGGTGAAGGCGAAAGTGGATAGCGGCACAGCTTCGTCGGTCACAGTGCCAACGAGGCGGCCCGTGTAGCCGACGCGCACGTTGATGATCCCGAGCTCGGCGGCGAGATCGAGGATCTCCTGGCGGTGGGCAAGGATGTAGTCCCTGTCGGCGTCTGGCATATCGTCGATGAAGGCGATTTTCCCCATGGAGTGAGAATACGCCGAATGGCGACGGCCGCGGAAGTTATCCACAGCAGTGGCGCCGCGACAAGATCGTGGAGGCTTGGGGGACGGATAGCCGCAGTATCGCCCCAGCGGGGAGTGTCGAGGGGAGTGTCGAGGAGAGTGTCTCAGCCGCCCAGGCTGTCGATCGAACCTGACGTGCCCTCTTCCCCGGCCACCGGACCCCCCTCCTCAGCCGTCCGACGTACCGGTTCGAGGCGCCATGGCGGGCCGGGCGACAGGCGCACCTGGTGCCGGGTGCCGGGGCGGCCGGCGTCGGGGCCGAACCATTCGCGCAGCACCTCGGCCAGGATGTTCGGCCCGCCAGGCACGTCCCGCGCCACGTTGACGGCGATCTTCATGAAGTCCATGGTGATGGTTCGTCCGCCGACGTCCACGGTGATTCTTCGACCCTCGGGCAGGCCGGGCAGTGCCGCGCGGTCGAATCGCAGGATCGGTTTGCCGTCCGTGTGGGACACCATGAGGATCATGCCCGTACCGGCGCCCGCACCGGCCGGCTGCTTCGTGTCCAGGTAGCGCGTCAGCCGCCAGTCGAGCAGCTCGTCGATCAGCGCGGTCAGCACCGGCGCGTCCTCGGGGGAGGCGGGCACCACCAGGCCGAATGCCTCGTCGCCCAGCCGGAAGAACCCGCCGCCGGCGAGGTGGGTCAGCGGCCACTTGCGCCAATAGACCTCCCACTGCCCGAGCGTCATCGCGGCCGGGTCCGGCGTCGAGGCGCTCACGACTTCGGTGGTCAGCCGCGGGTCGCGCAGGACCAGCCAGCGCGACGTGGCGGCCAGGTCGGCCACGGGCGCCGGGCCGGTGAGCCAGCCGCCGCGCAGCAGCGCCCGCAGCGCCACGAGTTTGTAGGACTTGGTGATGCTCATGCCCGCGACGTGGGCCAGCAGCGGGCCGTGGCGGCGGACGGCGCGGGTCTCATCGTCGGTGAGGTGGCCGTGCTCGTCGAGGAACGCGAACCACCGCCCGGGCGCGGTGGCGGGGTTGAGGCCGGCGCGGAACGTCTGGACCGCCGTCGGGCGGGAGCCGCGCTCGTCGATCCATGCCTGTACGAAGGCCGCCAGGCGCGACCCGGAGCGGGCCGGGAGCAGGTCGAGCAGGGTCTCGACGGCCGCCAACTCGTAGTGCACCCGGCAGCCCGGGGGCAGGGTGAAGCCGTCGGTGAGGGCGCGCCGCAGCTGGGCGTCGGTGACGGTGCCGCCGGCAGCCGCCAGCCCGGCCAGCCACCGTGCCGGCAGCAGGAAGCTGCGGTGGTTGCCGACGAAGTCGATCGCCGTCACGTGGGTCTTGCCCTCGCTGCGGCGCAGACCGCGGCCGAGTTGCTGGAGGAACACCACCGGCGAGGCGGTGGGCCGCAGCAGCAGGATGGTGTCGATGGCGGGCACGTCGAGGCCCTCGTTGAACAGGTCGACGCTGAAGATGACGTCGAGCTCGCCGCGGGCGAATGCGTCGAGGCTCGCGTGGCGCGGCGCGGACCCCTCGCCGGCGTGCACCGCAACGGCGCGCACGCCGCGGTCGCGGAACGCCTCGGCCATCACGTCGGCGTGACGCTGCGAGACGCAGAAGGCCAAGGTCCGCGTTCCCCGGTGCGCGGTCCACGCGTCGTAGGCGGCGGTGATGCGTTCGGCGGCGATGAGCGCGTGTTCCAGGGCCGTGGGGTCGAAGCGGGAGTTGCGCCACGGCAGGGGGCGGAAGTCCACCGCGTCGGGCACGCCGAAGTACTCGAACGGCACCAGCAGGTCACCGGCGATGCCGTCGGCGAGGCCGCATTCGTAGACGAGGTTGTCCTCGCAGAGGGCGAGCAGGTCGGCGTTGTCCATGCGGTCCGGCGTGGCGGTGAGGCCGAGCAGGAAGGTGGGGCGGACGTGGTCGATCACGCGCCGGTAGGTCTCAGCGGCGGCGTGGTGGAACTCGTCGACGACGATGTAGTCGAACCAGTCCGGCGGCACCTGGTCGAGGCGTTGGGCGAGGGTCTGGACACTGGCCAGGACGATGTCGGCGTCGAGGTCGAGGCGGGGGCCTTTGATCAGGCCGATGCGGGCGTCGGGGCGGATGCGGCGGAACACCTCGCGGGTCTGGTTGAGGATCTCCTCGCGGTGGGCGACGAACAGCACGCGGGCGAA
>JAUPKO010000137.1 GCA_030837395.1 Actinomycetota bacterium
GGCAGAACGACGCGCACCGACGTCGCCGTCCCGTGAAGAAGAGCGGCGATCGTTGTTGCGGTGTGGCGTCCGGGTAGGTCGTCGTCGGCGACGATGACGACCTGGGCGCCGGCCAGCTGGTGAGTGTAATCGGGCCGCCACTTCGGCTTACTTCCGGGCTGCCAGGCGCCGTCGGGCCAGGTCGTCGCCACGGCCCCGGCCCTGGTGAGGGTGTCGGCGTCCTTCTCCCCCTCCACCAGCCACACCGGGTGCCCCGCGGTGATGGCGGCCTGAACATCACCCAGCCGGTACAGGACGCGCCGAACGTCACCGAGGCGGTATTCACGTCGACCACCGGGGCCGGGCCGGTACTGACGGAAGTCCTTCGGCCACCGCCGCTCCTTCACGAACAAGACCTGGCCGTGCTCGTCGGTGTAGGGATACTCGGCGGTCACCGCGTACCCGGCACGGCGAGCCTGCGGGTCGTCGAACAGATCCCGGCGCGCCAGACCGAGTCCGGTCAGGATGTCGTCGATCCCGCACCCGGCATGACAGCACACCAGTACCCCGGTCTCGGCGCGCGACAGGGACAGGGACGCGGTGCGGTCCTCGTGAGCGGGGCACTGGGCGACCGCCTCACCCTCGGCGCGCGGGGTGGTCCGGGAACCAGCGGCGTGCAGAGCGGTCAACCACCGCTCATAGGCACCACCACGATCGGAGTGGTCGGGGGTAGGGACGCTCAGCAGAGCAGTCATCGGTACGGGAGATCCCTTCACAGGTCCAGCACGGCGCGAACGCGACAGGCACCCCGGGGTGTGCCCGCCGCAGGCCATGACGGCGGGCAGTCCCCGGGGGCGCGGTGTCAGCCAGGCGGGCCCCGCCGGGATCGGGACCGGCGCCGGGGCGTCGACGACCCACCCGGTACTCCGGCCGGTGAAGGGTCGGCGGGTGAGACCGCCGGCGGTTGGGAATCGACGTCCAGCAGGGCCAGCAGGTCGATGGTGGGCTCGGGACCGGCGGGAGGCCGCCGGCGGCGGCGGACGCCCTCCAGGCACGGCCCGCACCACGCCCCCAACTCCTGCACGGGCAGGCGCCAGGCCTGCTCGACCGGGACCGCCAGGTCAACGGGCGCCACATACAGGCGGACCGTTCTCACCGTCTCGCCCCCGGCCGGGCAGGACCGACCGGTGGCGGTGTGGGCGCGTCCGCACTCCCCCGTGCACCGGCACCGCCCGTGCGCCAGGGCGACGACCTGCCGCCACACCTCACCTCCGCCCAGAGGTTCGAGCAGGCTCATGTCAGGCTCTCCGTTCTCGACGTGGATCTCACGGGTGGCACACCACCGGGGGTCAGGAGTCGCACGACAGGCAGTTGCACGACGACCCGGCCGGTCCTCCACTGCCGGGGCCGTGGACCATGGCGGTGTCCTGGGTGCACTCGGTCGGCTCGTCTCCGCGCGCGGTGACGTACTCGCCCTCCCCGCCGCCCAGGGACCGCAGCTCGAAGACGGCCCCGCAGACCATGCAGACCTCGTGCCCGCCGTCGGAGTGGAACCGGTGCCCATAGCTGGACCACACCGACGTCACCCACCGGTCCTCGGTCCCGCCGCTCACCGGCGCTGCCCAACTGCGCGGGTGAGAGCGGTGAAGACGGCCTGTTCCTCGGCCGGGGTGAAGTCGGTCAGGTGCGCGGTCGCCTCGGTCAGTTCCCCGGTGTACGGGTCTTGATACGGGTCGGACTCCACGTACCACATCACCCCTGGGGCGCAGCGCGGCCAGGTACTCGGCTCGGTACAGAACAACTCCCGCAACCGCAGAACCGTGGCCTCGACCACGCCCAAGCCCTCCGCGGCCTCGTCAGGATCAGGGTCGCCGTCGTACTCCTCGACCGTCACGCCGAGCTGCTCGCGCTCATCGGCACCGTCCTTCCACGGCGCATACCGGGTCCGATACACGGTGATCACGTGACTCATCAGAAAGATCTCCTTCACAAGAGGGGTGCCGGGAACAGGGGGCTCCAAGGGCCCGCACCGATCCGGTGCAGGCACAGCGACGCCAAGCGGTGGCGCCGAGGAAGTTGGTTGGGTGAGCCGGGTGGGTCTGGTCAGCGGGATGCCTGCGGGACGGACCCCGGCCGGGGGTCCCGGGGGTTAGGCGGCGGGATCGTTCCGGTCGGTCCGGGCTCGGTAGGCGGCCAGGTGACGGCGAGCGGTCCGGTCGGACACCCCCAACCGGGCCGCGAGATCCCGAGTGGTCCAGTCCGGGTGCGCGGCCAGCAACCGGGCCGCCACGGTCGCGGTGTCCGCCCCCGACGACCGCGACCGACCAACCCCACCGGAACGGCGGCGCTCGACCGGCCACGACCGCCGCGTAACGTCCGTAGGCGAGAACACGTCCCCGGCCATGTCCGCGCCGGACACCATGACCGGTCCGGACATCGCGTCCGGGCTCATGTCCGGGCTCATGTCCGGGCTCGTGTCCGGGACTGCGGGGGTTTCGGTCGCAACATCCACGACGGCCGGTACGGGAAGCGCACCTTGGTCGGGGGCCTCGACGGCGAGAGCGGTCCAGGGGGAGGTCGCGGTCAGGGCGTCGGGGGTGGTCGCGGCCCGCAGACCGATCACGGCGGCCACGGTGGAGCGGATCGTGACCGGAACGGCCGGGTCAACACCCAGGTGCAGGTACTCGACCGCGGCCAGGGCCTGGCGTTGCAGCCGCCACGTGGCCCACGCCAACCGGACCCCACGCGCGGTCAGGACGGTCAGGAGCCACGGCGTCCCGGGGGTCTCCAGGACGGCCACCCGCAGGCGGGCCCGGGTCAGCCGCGCCAGACGACGCACCCGGTCCACCTCCGGCGTCGTGCGCTCCGACGGGTCGGCCAGGCCGACCCGTACGGCCAGGCGTTCCCGGCTCCACCGCCACGCGATCACCGCACGCTGGCGGGTGCGGGCGGCCCGCCGGTCCGCGGCCAGGCCCCGCTCCCACAACCACGCCGCCAGCAACGGCGCCGCCAGCCGGACGACCTTCGCCAACCCGTCGGCGTCGGCGGCGGACACCAGGGCCGACACGACCGCGATCACCCACACCGCGGCCCCGTCCACCCCCACCGTCCCGTGCTCGCGCAGGCACCGGCGAGCCCGCAACGCCGACACGATCAAGGCGATCTCCAAGAACCCCGCCGTCAACGCCCGCCCCAGCCCATCCAGGCCCAGGACGTCACCGAACACCCGCCACATCCCGTTCACACTCACCGCGGTCGCGATCCCCGCCGCCACCACCGTCAACCCCACCTCCACCCCCCGACCCACCCTCGACGACGTCGAGGCCAGGGCCGGAGTCGGGGAGAACGGCGTCGCGGCGGCAGACGCGCCACTCGGGGTGGAGGCCGAGCGGCGGGCCCGCCGCGAGAGCAGGAGCGCGACGACCAGGAGGACGGCGAGGCCGCCGGCGGCCCAGGGGAGGAGATCGACGTAGGACAGTGCTGTGTTCATCGGGGCCTCCTCCCCCGGCGACTTTCACGCCCACCGCCGCAGGACGCGGCGTCCGGGCGGGAGGTGAGGGCGTCGTCCGCAGGCTCGCCGGGGATCGCCACGTCGAGATAGACCCGACCCAGCACGCTCGGGGCACGGTTGGGGTAGAAACCGGAGACCTCCCCCACCACCCCCGGCGGACACGCCCGCGCCAGCTCGGCGGCGAACCGCTCACACTCGCCCCGGGTCCCCATCAGACGCACCCTCACGACCGGCCACCCCCCACCGACGACGGAGCCGAGACGGACGACCGCGAGGACGACCCCACCGAGGCCGAGGACGGCATCGACGACGACCCCACCGGGGTCGAGACGGACGTCGAGACAGACGGCGCGGGGCGTAGGGGTGGGTCCCATTCGGTGTCCGGGCAGGACCGGCATCCCCGCACCCGCCCGGTCCACGCCACGGCACGGCCGGGAGAGGTCGCCCAGCGCAGGTCACGGGCCTGCCACGGCCCCCACACGTGACCTCGCCGGGTGCACGCCTCCAACCGGGTGCAGTCCGGACACACCAACCGCGCCCCCACACCACCAGAGGCAGCACCGGGGGTGGGGTCGAGGGTCCAGCCGTGGTCCAGGACGTAGCGGCGGGCCGCGTCATAGCTACGGAAGTGGGGAACCTTCCGGGACGTACCGGTGGCCCACCCGTCCCCGCACCCGTCGCAGGACACGATCACGCACCAGTCCTCGCTGAACGCCATCACCGCTCACCCCCACCCGAGGCGGCCTGAATCACCGGCGAGGCGTCGAGCAAGGACGGGGCGTCGAGCAGGGGGACGGCGTCGGCGGGAGCGCAGCCGGTGCACAGCAGGAACGGCGCTCCTGCCCCCGGCTGAGACCACGTCCAGGCCGCCGGAGCGTTCCGGCAGGACTCGCACACTCTGGTTGGGGTGGTCGCGGTCACCGGGCACCCCCGAACCAGCCAGTCACGGTGCGGGAGAACCCGCGCTCGTGCCAGCCCGCCCGATGCGCCACCGCGTCCAGCACGAACCCCAGGTTCGACGGGTCCAGCGAGCTGGTGATCTCCCGCAGATCCCCTGTCGGCTTCCCTGCCAGGGACGCCGCGGCCCGCAGCACGTTGATCTCGCCCGAGGACGCCGAGGCCCCGGCAGCAAGGAACGCCTCCACCGCGTCCCAGTCGATCGAGGCCATCGGCACGATCCCGTCCCGGGACCAGCCGTCATCGACCGCTTCCACGCACGCGGCAAGGAAGTCCCGCCGCCGCAACCACACCCCGCCCGCCGCGTGGGCCAGCAAGCCAGCAGCGGCTTCACTGGTGTAGTCGCCGTCCGCCCATGCGGCGAGCATCCCGACCAGCTCGGCCGGGGGAATCGTTGTCGGATCCAGAACAGTCATCACGAATCTCCGTTCACGCAGAAAGGAAGAAAGAAGGAAGAGAGAGAA
>JAUPKO010000138.1 GCA_030837395.1 Actinomycetota bacterium
CCTTCCCCGGCTCGTTTGCCGGGGTGACCGACCCACAAGCCCAGGCGTCGGGGGCCGCCTCCGGCTCGGCCGCACCATCCGGATCCCCGGCCGCCTCCGGCTCGGCCGCACCATCCGGATCCCCGGCCGCCTCCGGCTCGGCCGGCTGACGGCCGGCAGGTCGACCTCGGCATGACCTTGGGGTCGACCTGCCAACTGCCAGGACGCAGTTGCCTCGACCGGCCTGGCCATCGCGTTCTGCTACGGGCTCACCGGGTGAGAGCGCCCGCATCGGGGCGCCCACCGACACCACACGCCCCGGCGAGCGCCCGTATCGGGCGGCCCACCGGGGCGTGTGGCATGAAGCGAATCAGAGGCGACGGTAGGCCGAGGGCTGTCCGATGTAGTACATGCTCTCAATGTGCACACCCGTGGAGGGGTTGCTGGCCTGGATGACCTGGCCGTTGCCGATGTAGATGGCCACGTGCTGGCTGCCCCCGGGGCCATAGAACACTAGGTCGCCCCGGCTGGGCCAGGACACCGCGTAGCCGTAGTTGATCTGGTTGTAGGACCCGCCGGGCAGGTACACACCTGCGGTGCCGTAGGCCCAGCGCACCAGGCCCGAGCAGTCGAATCCGCCTCCGGGTGAGGATCCGCCCCAGACCCACGGGTAGCCCAGGACCGAGTAGGCCGACGAAATGGCGGTCTCACCAGCAGAGGTCCGCTGCCATTGGGAATTGCGCCAGGCCTGGACCTGTTCGGGTGTGCAACCGGTGACGCCGAGCACGGCGATGCTGGCACCGGCGATCGCGCCGGCAATCCTCGTTGAGACTCGCATGTGGTTTCTCCTCGCGGGCGGGACCTGGGCACCTCCGCGCCGACGACCTCGGCCTGGCGGTGACTGTCGCCCGGATCGGCGTCAGTAGTTCCACATGTTGGTGCCCGCACAGCCCCCGATCGGGGGGAAAATAGTGACAAGAATCACGTCGTTGAGAAATTCCTGACGCTATTTACCCGAAACCTTTGCATTGCCCTTACCTGCGCTGGAAAGGGGCTACCGACTCCCCCGATCGTCCAGCAACGGCTGCCGAGGATCCCAACGGGAGCCGCCGGCCTTGTCCGCCTTCGCGCGGGCCATCGCCGAGAGCGCCTCAAGCACCACCCGGTTACCCAGCATCGCCGTGATGTCGGAGTGATCGTAGGGCGGGGACACCTCGACCACGTCCATCCCTGCGATCGGCACCTCGTAACAAATCCGCCGGACGGCGTCGAGCAGTTGGCGGCCGGTGAGGCCCCCCGGCTCCGGGGTCCCTGTACCTGGAGCATGGCCCGGGTCGGCGACGTCGATGTCCACCGATAGGAAGACCGCATCACAGTCGTCCATGGCGATCGTCAGCGCCTCGGTGAGGGTCTCGTCCAGCCCACGGGCGACGATCTCGGTCATCTCGAACGAGCGCATGCCCTGGTCAGCCATCCAGTCCAGGGTCTCCGGACCGGGCCAGTAACCGCGCAAGCCGATCTGTAGGAACCTGTCCCCCCGTGCCGCGCCCGACTCGATCAACCTGCGCATCGGCTGGCCATGCCCGATCAGCGAGCCGAACTCGATGTTGCCGGTGTCGGCATGGGCGTCGAAGTGGATCACCGACACCCGACCCCAGCCAACGGCCCTGGCCACTCCCGTCACATCAGGCCAGGTGATGGTGTGGTCGCCACCGAGCATCAGCGGCAGTGCCCCGTTGCGCGCCACCTGCTCGACCACCGCCTCCAGCGCCGCGCAGGACTTCGCCGCATCGCCGGAGAACATCTCGACGTCACCGGCGTCACGCACATTCAGATCAAGCAGCCCGTCGGTGCGCAGGGCCAGGCTGGGCCGGGAACCGTCCATCGCGAGGTAACAGGCCTCCCGCAGGGCTTTCGGGCCGAACCTCGCGCCGGGACGGTTGGAGGTGCCGCCGTCGAACGGCGCCCCGATGATCACCACATCGGAATCGGCGTAGCTGCCCGGGTCCGCAGCGTCACACGGGGGAACCCCGAGGAAGGTGATGTCGGGGCCGTACTGCGCGCCGTATCTGGTCATGGCTCGACCCTAGGCGTCGGGCGGACGAATATCCACAGCACGATGGCACGCCACTGTGGCACGCACCCAAGACGCCGATGGCTCGACGGCGTGGTGGACCCGCGCGTCGTGTGACACCCGCGCTGAGGGTGCGGCCACCGCACCCCTACGGCTCGCGTAGACCCGCAACCTCAAGCGGATACTCCACCACTGCGTAGGAGCGGTCGCCGACCTGACCGTCAGCATTGCTGCCCCAGCATTTGATGACGCTGCCGGGAGCGACGGCGCAGGTGTGGCCGTCGCCGGCCGTCAGCGAGTCAGCACCGTTGATTCCGATGCCGATCACCATCTGCGGCACCGCCTGGTTGCTGCGGGAACCGTTGCCCAGCTCGCCGTAGTAGCCGCTACCCCAACACTTCAGGTGGTCGCCGATGACGAAGCCGCGCCGGACCGCGCAGGTGTGCCCAATGCCGGCATCGAGCAGAGCCGCACCGGAGACCTCGATGGCTGCCACCGGGCTGAGACGCCCTGTGGTGGTGCCGTCGCCTAGCTGCCCATAGTCGTTGTTGCCCCAGCACCGTGTCGAGCTGCTGGCCAAGTTCCGCACGATGGCGCAGGTGTGCAATCCACCGGCGGCCACCGCCGCGACCCCGCTGAGGCCCGGCACCACAGCCGGGGTGGAACGGCCCCAAGTGGACCCGTCGCCGAGCTGGCCATAGTCGTTGGCGCCCCAGCACCACGCCTGTCCACCGGCCACGGCGCAACTGTGGCTCGCACCCCCCGTCACACTGGTGGCACCGACCAGCCCGACCACGTTGACCGGCGTGGTGCGGCTGATGCCGAAGGTGCCGTCACCGATCTGACCCAGCCCGTTCTGGCCCCAACACTTCACCTGACCGCCCGCGACGACGGCGCAAGTGTGGTCACCGCCGGCGGCCATCGCGGTGACCCCGCTCAGGCCGGCCACGGTGACCGGTGAGATGCGATTGGTGAAGCTGCCATCGCCGAGCTGACCGGAACCGTTGAAGCCCCAGCACTTCACCTGACCGCCCGCGACGACCGCGCAGGTGTGGTAGCCGCCGGCCGACAATGCCACGGCGCCGCGGATACCTGCCACGGTGACCGGCGCCGTACGTCGGGTGGTGGTGCCGTCGCCGAGTTGGCCGACGCTGTTGGCTCCCCAGCACTTCACCAGCCCGCCGTACACGATGGCGCAGGTGTGGGCCGCGCCGGCACCGATCCGGTCGCTGCCCGACGCCGGGAAGTAGCCGGTGATGTCGACGATCACGTGAGTCTCGGCGACTGAATAGACGCAGATTCTGCCCGCGGTTCCGGGCGCCACAATCGCGGCATTGGCCACCGATGCGCCAGCCCGATAGTTGAGCGTGGAGGCGTTGGGCAACCCTTGCCCGCAGGGGTAGACACGCAGGTGACCGCCGCCGGTTGGGCCGGTGGCGGTGATATTGGCGACAACAGCGGCTGGGTCGATCGGAACGTCGCGCCCGCCGGCCACGGGCACCTCCAGCGTGCCGCCGGCTGGTATCGCGGCCTTGGTGGAGGGGAAGGCGACGGGCTGACCGGAACGGGTGTCGGCCACTCGCACCGGCGCTATGGGGGTGTACGACGTGCCCGCGGGGATGTAGCCGCTGATGTCGACGAGGACGTGGGTTTCGGTGGGAGTGAAGATGCAAATCTGACCACCCTGACCCGGAGCGACGATGACAAGATTGGCAACCGAGGCCCCGGCGGGATAGTTGAGGGTGGAAGCACTCGGCGGCAGGGCGGGGCCGCACGGGTACACCCGCAAGTGACCGGAGCCCGATGGAGCCGTGGCTGTGATGTTGGCGATGATGGCGGTGGCATCGGCGGGAATTCCGTTGGTGCCGGCAGCGGGGACGACCAGCCCTTGCCCAGCACGCAAGGGCTCCTTCATGGGAGGGAAGAGCACGGGCTTGTCGGGGCGTGTGTCGGCCACCCGAACCGGCGTGATCGGGGCGTACGAAGACCCTGCGGGGAAGTACCCGTTGATGTCGACCATGACGTGGGTCTGCGTGGGCGTGTACACGCAGATTCGACCGCCTGTGCCGGTAGCCACGACGCTGGCGTTGGCCACCGACACCCCCCTGGGGTAGTTCAACGTCGAGACGGTGGGGCGGGCTTGCCCGCACGGAAACACCCGCAGGTGCCCGGTGCCGGTCGGTGCGGCGGCGGTGATGTTGGCAACCACTGCGACGGCGTTACCGGGGATGCCGTTCGCACCGGCGGCCGGGACCTCCAGGGTGCCATCGGCAGGCACCGCGACCTCGATGGCGGGGAACGCAGTGGGCTGATTGGGACGGGTGTCGGCTACACGCACCGATGGGATCGAAGTGAAAGTCGGGGTCGTGGCTGCCATCGGCACGATAGGAGCCGAGCCCCCCGCCTCGGGTGCGGCTTGTTCGGCCGGGACTGCGGCCGCGCGAGCCGGAGTTGCGGCGATCATCACCGCGCCGATGATCGCAAGCAATAACGCCACTACTGCGTACGGCCACAGCCGCGCACTACTCCAAATCGCCACCACCTGACTTCCACCCAATTCGTCAGAAGATACCAGCCGAATAGCGAATGGCCTAGTGTCGTCTGTTGCCGCCAGCCAGTGCGGAGGCGGGCCAGCGGCTTGTGACCGCCGTGCCTGGACGAGGATTTTGGCCATGACCGCGCGGTCTTGACAGACGTGCCCGGTGCGTGTGGTGCGGAAGACCGCTATGCCCGCTGCTCATAACCACCTGTGGACAACTCCCCAGGGCACCTCAATTCCGCGTATTCTCAACGTCATGGGGAAAGCGCCGTCCATTGACGACATGCCCGACGCCGTCAGGGACGACATCCTGGCCCATCGCATTCTCGTGGCCGCGGCCGGCGGAGCCGCCCGCGACTCCGCGCAATCCCATTACGGGATTCATCGCGATGTGATGGCAGCATGACCACGCAGATC
>JAUPKO010000139.1 GCA_030837395.1 Actinomycetota bacterium
CCTGCGACCATCACCGGTGCAAGCACCTGATCGCCGACCCGTGCACGCCAGCCGATGTTGTAACTCTGCGGTACGACCAGGATGCCGTCGGGGCCCGCCGTCACATGGTAGGCAGCGTGTTCCTCCGACTGCTCTGTGACATCAACAGGGCGCACCGAGTCCGCGAGATCCGACGGGTTCGCCCGCAACAACTGCACCGACTCAGCAACCATCGCTGAACCGGGTTCGACCCAAATATGCCTGGTACCTGTAGGAAGCGACACCTCACCCCCACAGGGCCGACCTGGAACGGCTCCACCGGCGAGCGCCTTACCGGGAGTCAGCTCCGCGGCCAGTGGGATCTCGCGCCCGTCGAAAATGACTGTGCCGGCTTGGCCGCACGGCAACCTCACCGGTGTCGAGTCAAGGCCGGTGATCCCACTCCCTTGCAGATTCACGCTGCGGACTGCCATCGGGGACTTGAAGAACATCGAATCAGTTCCGGCGCGCGGAAACGCAATCGTGAAGGTTGTCCCAGTGAGCGGCGACATCCGATCCGGCGCTCGACCCAAGAGCACCGTGCGGGTGGACCCGGCACTGGAGATCACCATCGACCGAACCCCGATCGACTGGGCATTGTCGACGAAAGCGGACGCCGCCGTGATCGTCCGTGGCTTCGGGAACGTCACCTTCAGGGTCGGACGGTTGTCCTTCGACGCCACGATCCAGGCGGTGGCACCATCCTGGTCCAGAGCGGCCCCCGGCCGGGCTGCGGCATCCTTCAGGAGTTGAGAGGAACCCGCGACCGAGACGCCCATCGATCGGTCCAGGAGTGCGTTCAGACGCCGTCCCTGAACTGGCACAACTGCAGCGGTCAGCGTGCTCCGCAGAGGTCCCCGCAGGGTCACCCTGCGGTCGAGCGGCTGCAGCTCTTCACCTGGGTCGGCCAACTCCTTCGCACATAGCCACTGTCGGCCTGGGTCGACGCAGGCCCGACGGCCACCTGGCGCCACCCGCAGCGAGATCTCGTCCCCCGGCGCGACCTGTTCGTACACCTCCCTCGGCTCGACACCAGGAATCGAGACTGAGTCGAGACCGATCGCAATCGTGGCCGGTCCCGCTCGGTGCAGCACGATCCGCATGGAACGGGTGACCCCGGCGACCTTCAGCAGCACGGAAGTTGACGTCCCCGGTCGGGCCGAAGCGGTGCCAGCGTCGGTGACCAACTCCACCCGGTCGACCTCCGACCTGCCGACCGTCTGCTGTGCCAGATTCATCGACACCTCTGCCGGCACGTCCCTACCAAAGCGCACCGTCAAGGTGGGTTCGGGATCCTCCGCGCTGCTCAGCCACGAACTCCCCGGGTCTCCGACAAGGGCGGCGAACGGCCGGTACTGGGGTCCGAGATTGGGCTCCCCGAAAGGGCTGGCGGCCGTCGAGGAGGCGGTAACCGACTCGATCCCCTGATAGGTCACGACGGTCTCCATCTCGCCGGCGGGATACGGCGAGACATCCGCCGCCGGGCGATTCCCCTGAACGTCTTGCCAAGCCGGCACCGTCGGGCCGTAGTCATGGCCGACCTGGGCACCGAAATTCAACGCCCGCCGACGAAGGGTGTCGGTAATGATGGTGCCGCCGGGGGCCAGACCGTCCGGCCCATCCGGCCGGGCAACCGGCGCGACCCCAAGGCCGAGGTTCGAAGTGGCCGCCTCGGGTCCTCCCACGTACCGCCGGACCGCAGTCATCGGGACGTGCCGAGCCACCGCCGGCTCCTGCTCGACCGCGAAGATCTCTAGCGCTCGAGCCTGTTTACCACCTCCGATGGGCAGGGCGGCGACGCCGCTGGCGGCCGGCACCAGATCGCCGAAACCAGCGCTTCGGTGCAGGCCCGGTGACGCGATCAGGGTCGCCCGCACCACGGCTCCTGGCAGCGTGCGCGAGGCGGGCAGGAGATCATTGCGTAATAGCACCTGCGAGATCCCGGCCGCACGAAGGACACTCGCCAACTCGCGCTGGCCGGTACCGCTGGACAACAACGCCTGAATTCCGTCCAGCCAACGAGTCGCCCCCGGCGCACCCAGCGGGATCGCGGTCCGGATCGCCCAGGGTGACTGGGCCAAGGCCTGCATCGGCTCATCCAACGGCCTCCCCCAGGCATATTCGCCGAAGGCTGAGCCGGGAACGAGAAGGGTGCGCCCAGGCACCTTGGACATGGCCGAGGCTGCCTGCACCTGCGCCTGCGGAACCTTCTCGAACGACAGCGGAGCCGCCAGGTCACCACGCAGCGCAGGCAGCATGACACCGACCACTGCCATCACCGCGCAGCCGACGGCAACCACCACCGTGGCCTGTCTGTGCTGATCCGATCCCGACCGGGGACTGTGTGGGGTTCGGCTGACACGCAACCTCCGGTCCAGCCCTGACAGCGCCACCGCCAACCCGAGGGCCAGCGGCAGTCGAATCAACGGATCGAACTTGTGGATGTTGCGGAAGGGAGCGAGCGGCCCGTCCAGCAGTTCCTGAAAGCCCACGGCGACCAGCGATCCGCCGGCGCCCGCATACCCAATCATCAACACACAGGCCCCGACCAGGATGGACGCCGCCAGCCAGCTTCGGATCCTGCCCGCGGGGGCGGCCACAAGTCCGGCCAACCCGAGCCCGGCGGCGATAGCCGTGCAAACAACGCCTGCGACGGCGGCGGCCAACCACAACCCCGCGGGCCACACCGGACCGACGGATCCAATCACGAATGCCAGCCACTGGTCGGTGCCGCGCAGGTCGTTGATCCCCGAGGTCACCGAAGTGGTGACAGCGGCCGATTCGATGTAATCGAGGAAGGGATAGGCGAACTTACCCAGCACGAGCAGCGGAATCCACCACCAAGCTGTGGCCAGCAGAACGCTAGGTAG
>JAUPKO010000140.1 GCA_030837395.1 Actinomycetota bacterium
CCCGGTGCGATCGCCGCGGTTGACCGAATCAGGTCCGCTGGGGGTGCGGTCGTGGTGGTGACGGGAAAGCGAGAGGACCAAGCGCGGATGGTGCTGGAGACGGTCGGCTTGGACGTCGAACACGTCGTCGGATCGGTATTCGGTTCGGGAAAGGGTCCTAGTCTGGTCAGGCTTGGTGCGGATGCCTACGTCGGCGACCACCCTGGCGACATCGCTGGCGCGAGGGAGGCGCGGGTGATTTCCGTGGGAGTGGCAACGGGCGCGCACGATGCGAACACCCTGCTGCAACATGGCGCGGATATCGTGCTGAACGACCTACGGGACTTCCCCGGCTGGCTCGCCTACGGGCTCGACGTCCCCCCGCCGGCCAGCGATCCAACTCCGTCCAGCACCGGCAACCGCCCCCTCCGCTGACTCCGCTGACTGCGCTGACTGTCAGCGACCGGTCGAGGTCCCCCTGGCTGCGACGATGCTCCGCCGGGCGCGGGCAGAGCGGAGAACGCCGAACAGGGCCAGACCGACACCAACTCCCACACCACCAATCGCGACGAACCACATGATCGGTGGCAACTTCAGATCCGGGAAGACCAACTGAGCGAGCACAAGTAACGCGGCCAACGCACCGAGACCCCCGATGACCCCGCCAGCTCGCACGAGCCGCTCCCCGGGCAGACGATCAACGGACTCGCTCGCAGTTGCAGTCGTGGCAGCCATGACCGCAAGCCTACGGGCAGCCGGGCGAGTCACCCGCGCGAGGACGGGGCCGGTAGCCTGAGCAGGTTCGGCCAACCTGTAATGGAGGGATCTCGACGTGCCTACCGGCAAAGTGAAGTTCTTCGACGCCGAAAGGGGCTTCGGATTTATCGCCTCGGACGAAGGCGAAGAAGTGTTTGTGCACGCCAGCGCTCTGCCATCAGACGTGCCGACCTTGAAGCCGGGTGCCCGAGTGGAATTCGGCATCGTCGAGGGTCGCAAGGGTGCGCAGGCTCTTTCTTTGCGAGTACTCGAACCGGCCCCGAGTATCACCAAGGCGACGCGAACACCCGCCGACGAGATGGCCCCCCTGGTCGAGGATTTGATCAAACTCCTCGACGGGGTATCCAACAGTCTTCGGCGCGGCCGTTACCCCGACGATCACAAATGCCGACAGGTTGCCAAGGTGCTCCGAGCGGTGGCCGAAGACCTCGACGTGGTCTGAGGCGCCGGGTCTGAAGCGCCAGGTCTGCGCAATGCAGGGTTGCGGGCTCGCTATGTGTTCGCAGTCTTGCGCATCAGGGTCAAGAGCCCGTCGATGTCAACGTCAACCTGCTTGATGTGACCCATTCCTGGAAGTGGGAGGTGAATATCGCGGAACTCGGTCTTACCGTTTAGTTTTACGTCCATGGAGCCCGAACCCGGCGTAGGGCTGGCACAGAGCTCAAGGGGCACCGAGATGTTGCCCGCAGTGGCCTCTCCCGTTAGCTCTGCCAACGACCCACCCTCACCCCTAAACACCAGACGCCCATCCGAACCTGAGTGAACCAAGGCATGCACCTCTGGATCAAGTAGCGGGTTGCCGGTGGTGACCTGGTCGATGGCGACGGAAAACTCAAGCGTCACCGAGCCATCGGCAATCGTCGCCACGCCATCCGTCACAGGTGCGTGGGCATGGATGGCGAATAGGCCGATGCGAGAAGTCTTGAGCGTGATCTGGCTGTCGGAACCCACTTGCCAAGAGCCCTGTGTCTCAGTCACTTCGGTCCCCTCAATGTGGCCCTCTCCCTCGGTTCAAGTCAGCAAACGGTCATGTCTTCTTGAACCTGATCACTCACCCGGAGCAGCACGCTATTTTGAGCGTGGACGAGCAACGGTCAGGCATGAGACCTTCGGATTAGCAACAGTAGCCCGCCGGCCTCTCCCGCCGCTCGCGCCCACCACCGAAGAAGGGAGTATCCGATGGATTTGCGAACCAGCTCGAAACGCGAATCCTCCTCCCGCCCGGTCCGAACTCGAACTTCTTCGGCGTTCGATGCCCGCTGGGAGGCACTCCGCGACACCCTCGAGCGACTGTCAGGGGACGTCGCCGCAGCGCTTGAGGACGGCACCTGGGCAGTACCGGAAGCAGCTAGGTTGCACGCGTGGGTCAAGTCTGAACTCGCACCCTTGAGCGAGTCCATGGAATCGGCAGTCCCCGCCGCAGACGTGGCTGCCCGCGCGGCAGTCGCCTCTGATCGAGGACTCCTGCTGGGACTAAATAGCCTGCTGAGCGGATCCCGCGGACAGGAGGCCGGGCAGTGGGCGCGCGAGATCCACACCATCGGGCTGGCCCTGATTGGGCGGCTCGAGTCCCTAGCTGCGTAACACCCTGCATGCGCAAACACGCCGGATAGGTGGATCCCTCCCCCGGTTAGCCTCAATCCACCGGGTTGGGGTGATTTTGGGGTTGGGTGAAAGCGCGGAAATGTCCTTCTGATCAGGCAAAATAGGACTTATCTAAGGTTCCATTTGCCGATCGAGAAGGACATCTCCAAG